>CAZFJB010000033.1:0-9408 GCA_964519775.1 uncultured Oscillibacter sp. | reverse complement strand
GCTCCTCCATCAGTGCCAGCAGATAGAGCTGCACCGCCGTCAGGGCGATGGGGTCATTGCCGCACAGATCTTGCAGCAGCCGATACCGGGCAGCGGTGACCGGCGCGTCAAAAAACAGCTCCTCCGCCTCTGTAGGGCACGATGCCACTTCCTCCTCCGTCACATCCGGGGAGATGAGGCGGCTGTACCGCTTGAAAAATTCATCACTGACCCGTGGTTTGAGATACAGGGACAGCTTGAGGGCCGCCAGGGCCGCCAGACATTTCATTCCGTGGGATCTCTCTTTCTTTTAGATGGGATTTGATCGTTACTCCTGAGGCGCCGCGTCAGCGTTTCCATCGTTGGCGGCGTCAGCGTTTCCATCGTTGGCGGCATTCCCCGGTTGAACCTTTTTCAGGATGGAGCGCAGCCGGATCAGGCCCTCTGTCTGGCGGGTATAGCCCAACTCGTCGAGGATGCTCCGGGCCTCGCCGCTGAGAGCCTCCTCCTTCAGGCAGAAGTTCAGAGCGCTGGTAATGGCATCGATCCGCTGGGTGTAGGCCTGGAACTGCTCCTGGCAGTCCTTCACCTTCTTGACCGCCGCCGCCTTTTTAGCCCGGTCCAGGAGCGTGCCGCCGGCATCAAACTTTCCGGCCACGCCCAGATAGAGCTGCTCCTCCATCTTCATGTCGTTGTAGAGGTCCAGCGTACGGTAGGCGTCCTGATACAGCCCGTCGATCATAGCCCGGTTGGCTCTGTAGACCGTCGGCTCGCTGGCGATCAGTTCCCGGATGGCACGCATCTGGTCATAGACCTCCTTGAAGGCGGGCTGGGAGAATTCGATGTTCAGGCCGTCCTTCTCCTGCTCCCGCATGGTGCGAAGGCTCTCCTTCACCGGATAGAGGAAGGGGTTCCGTTCCTGCTCCGCCATCCGCTCGACGGCCGGTTCCACCGCGTCCCGGCAGTCCGCCATCATGCTCCGCATATCCTCATCCAGGCGCATCCGCATGGCTTCTGCTTCCCCGGCCATTTCGGGCTGGACAATCTTGATATACTCGCCCATGTTGCTCGACACGCCCATAGCCATGCTCTTATTGACAAAATAGCCGCCAACATAGCCCAGGAGCTGGAGTTTGCGCTCCAGGACCGCCCGCTCCTCCTGGGGCAGCGCGTTGAAATACGGGGCGTTGATGGGATCCTTCATCATATTGTCAAAGTACCAGGTCCGGTCCGTGATCCGCTTGATCTGCGCCGCGTTCTTCACAAAATTCGCGTCGGAAATGGTGTCCTTGGTCACGGGGAACTCCAGCAGCTCCCGCTTGAAGCGCTCCAGGTGGGGCTGGCGGCGCTGGAGATCCTGGCTGAGATAATCCTCAAAGAAGGCCTGATCCCGCTCCTTTTTGGCCCGGTCCTCCGCCGTGGCGGGGCGGCCCAACCGGCCTTTGCGATAACCCTCGCAAAAAACTTTCAGGATCCGGTTGTCCACGTGTTTTTCCAGTGCTTCCTTGAGATAAGGCGCGCGGGAATCCTCCTGTTCTTTCAACAAGGTGGCGGTCCGCTCCTGGAGTTCATAGGTCTCCTCCGTGCCCACGCTGCAGTGCTTCCGGGCCTCCCGCCGCTTTTTCTCCTGGGCCCGGCGCTGCTTTCTCGTCTGCTGGGCGGGGACTTGCTGCTGGACCGGCGCACCGGGGGCCGCGGCCTGCGCCTGGGCCTGGGGGAGCTGCTGCTGTGCATCGGCCTGCAGCACCTGATTCGCCTCCGCGTACCGTCGGACCGCCTCCGCCTTACTTTCACGCTTTTGCCGCAGCTCCATCTCCGTTTGGGCGTCCCAGGTCTGGAGTTTTTCCAGCCGCTCATGGACCTCGGCTTCTTTCATTCGCTGTTGCTGTTCTAACTGCTCTATCTGCGCGTGTTTAATCATTGACAACTCCTCCTTATCCGATCTGTTCCGATTCCATCAAGCAAAGGTAGGTGTGCGAAATGGGCCGCGCGTCAGGCAGCAGCGCCCGTACCAGCGCGGCGGAGGTGGGATTGATAGCCTGGACGGCCAACGGCGTCTCCGCCGGGTAGAGCTTTTGGGCCCGGGCCATTGCCGTTCGCAGCAGCGTGGGCAAAACAGTGGGATCTGAGGCGGCGGACCAGGCCGCCGCCAGGGTCAGCGCTCCCGGGAAGGAGCGGTCAAACACCACGAAGGCCGTTGGCTCGCTGCCCTCCAGCACAGCCACGCTGACTGTCTCGTCGATCTGGGTGTCGCCGCCCTCCGGCCAGGGCACGCCGGCGGCATAGGCTGCCTTTTCCAGCAGGGACCGCTGCCCCCGGCTCAGATCCGAGAGGGGCGTACCGCTGCTTTTGCCGCCGGAGAAGAAGGGGGACGCCGCCGCCCGCTCCAGGGTGGTCAGATAGATGTTCTCGCCGCCGTCCGCCTCCTCCGCGAAGCCCAGGGCCGTGAGAAATGGTGGCAGGGTGTCGTGCTCCTCCATTGTGGCGGTGAAGCGAAGCTCCATGGCGCCGGCATAGGGAGCGCTGAGGGAACGCAGTGTCTCCACCATCCGCCGTCCGCCGCCCCGGCGGCGATAGGCAGGTGCCACATACAAAGACGTGATGAGGAAGCGGCCCGCTTCCAGATAGCCTGCGGCGGCACCCACCGCCAGGGCATCCTCCGTCAGTGCCACCGCTGTCAGCGGCTCACCCGCCGCCAGGGCATCGGCTGCTTCCGGCAGCAACAGGGAGCGAAACACCCCCGGTTCTCCGATAGGCAGAATACCAAGTTCCATAGGGCACCTCCTTGTTCTATTTCAGGATATGCGGCAGTTTCAATGTCCACCACTGGACATACTATCCGCTTCCGCAGCAGGCATAAACTGATCTATCGTTATCATAGCCGCAGGCTATGATACTTGGCATCCCCGTCGGTTGCCCCGCAAGGGGCGAGGCGGGGTGCCATAGAAAAATACAATAACCTTCAGGGTTATTGTATCATGTTTTTCTGCTGTTTTCTCTAAATTTTTCCTAAAGATGAAGCTTTTTTCAGTGGCCCGCCTCCGCAAAGACACAAAAAGCCGCACCCGTAGGTGCGGCTTTTTATTATACGTCTGTGGATGTTGTCCCGTCCTCTCCGGTCTCCTCCGGGTCCGTGTGGATGATCTTGCGGATCGTCAGCACGTTTTCGCCCTTCTGGTAAACGTACTCCACGTCATCCATGCTGTTTTTCACCATGTAAATGCCCAGGCCGCCGATATCCCGCTCCTCAGCGGAAAGGGTCACGTCCGCATCCTGCTTGTTCAGGGGATCAAAGGGGACGCCCTGATCCCGGAAGCGAATGGTCACGGCGGCGGGGTCCTGCTCCGTGCGGCACTCGATCACCGCGTTGCCCTTTTCCGGGGCGTAGGCATAGCTGGCGATGTTGACGAACAGCTCCTCCACCGCGATCTGGATCTGGATGCGGATCTCCTCCGGGCAGTTGAGCTGATCCAGCGCCTCGTCCACGAAGTTCTGAACTGTCTCCAGCTCATCCTGCTCCGCCGGGACCGTCAGAACGTGCTCCGAGGCGGAGGGTCCACGGTAGGTGATGCCCAGCATGGTGATGTCATCCGCCTGCTCCGCCCCACGGGCGAAGGTCTCCAGCTCGCCCCGGACATAGGGCAGCAGCCGCTCCACCGGCAGATCCCGGCCCTCGTCCCGGTTCAGTGCCTGACGCAGGCGCTCCTCGCCGAAAAGCTCCTCTTCGGGGTTCAGGGCCTCCGTCACGCCATCGGTATACATGAACAGGGTGTCCCCCGCCTCCAGCGTCAGCTGGCTGCTCTGATAGATCATGCCGTCCAGCCCCGCCAGCACGAAGCCGGGGTCCAGCTCCAGATACTCGTAGGTCCCGCCCTTTCTGCGCAGCAGTGGGGGATTGTGGCCGGCGTTCACATAGGTAAATTCGCCGTTTTTCAGATCCAGCAGACCCATAAAGGCGGTGACGAACAGTCCCTCGCCGTTGTTGGCGCAGAGCTGGTCGTTGGCCCGGATGAACACCTCGTCCACCGGCTCCCCGGTGAGGGCCTGGTTTTTGATAATGGTCTTGGCGATGACCATGAACAGTGCCGCGGGCACGCCCTTGCCGGACACGTCCGCCATCACCACGGCCAGGTGGGTCTCATCCACCATAAAGAAGTCGTAGAAGTCGCCGCCCACCTCCTTGGCGGGGTCCATGGTGGCGTAGATATTGAACTCCCACTTGTCCGGGAAGGCGGGGAAGATGTTGGGCAGCATATCCTTCTGGATCTTGGTGGCCACGTTCAGTTCCGCGCCGATGCGCTCCTTTTCCGCCGTCACCGCCGTCAGGTCGTGGATGTAGGCCCGGAGGCTGGCGGTCATGCTGTTGAAGGCCTCCGCCAGTGTCTCGATCTCGTCGCCGGTGTCCATTTTGATCTCCGTATCCAGCGTGCCGCCGCTGATGCTCTCCACCTCCTGGGTCAGGTGGAACAACGGTCGGGTGATGCGGTCAGACACCGTGATGCCCATCAGCGATGCCGCGGCCACAGACAGCAGCAGCACAACGCAAAAGACCACCAGAGTAGTGAAGATGATGGAGGAGATCTCCTCGCTGGCCGCGCCGGCGAGCTCCGTGATCTTGGCCTCGCCCGCCTGGGCGGAGCGGAGCACCTCGTCCACGTCCACCACGGTGATGACCGTCCAGGGGATGCCGCTCATAGGCTCGTAGGCCATGTAGACCTGCTTTCCGTTGAGCTTCACCTCCGCCACGCCGCTGGCACGGGCGGCGATGTTTCTCGCCAGCATCCGCATGGAGGGGCTGTCAGCCTCTTTCAGATTCCAGGTGCCCACCACATGGCCGCCGTCATCCACCGTCAGATCCCGGGACATGATGACCTGGCCGCCGCGGTCCACCACAAAGGCG
This sequence comes from uncultured Oscillibacter sp., assembly GCA_964519775.1. Lineage (GTDB taxonomy): Bacteria > Bacillota > Clostridia > Oscillospirales > Oscillospiraceae > Oscillibacter. The sequence goes on along the minus strand of CAZFJB010000033.1, from coordinate 4,529 downwards.
TAACCCGTCTCGCCGATGGTCAGCTCCGTGGCGGTGGTGCCGATATCGTTCAGGGTGGAACCGATGGAGATCACTGCCTTCAGCTCCCCCTCCGGCCCATAGACCGGCTTGCCGCAGGTAACGGCCATTCCCCGGCCATAGGAGTCCTCAAATACATCGGACCAGACCAGCTCGCCGCTGTCGGCGGCCATGCGGTACCAGGAGCGCTCCACCGGGTCCAGATAGCCCATGGAGGTCTTGAGGCCGGAATTCTCGTCGCACATGACGAGGAAGCCGCTCTCCGTGCCGATCTGGGTGGTGCCGGCACCCTTGAGATACTGGCTGACGCCGTTCATCTGCATGGTCAAATTGCCGATCAGCCCCACCTCATCGGCGACAGACGCCGGATCGGTCCGCTCCGCGTATACGATCTGGCCCACATAAATGCCCTGGTTGGCGGCATCCGGCGGCTCCACGCCGATCCGCCCGAAGGCGGCAGGATCGGCGTACAGCTCCTCCGCCGTGGCTGCCAGGATATCCACCTGGCTCATGATGCTCTGGATCTTGGCGTCCACTGTCTCCGCCGTGGACAGCGCCTGGGCGCTGAGCTGCTCCAGCGCCTCGTTTTCCAGAATGGTGCGGCTGTTTTCCGCCGCCTGATTGCCCATATCGCCGGTGATCTCCAGCGTCTGGGCCTGCATCCGCAGCAGCCCGGACACGGCAGCCGTGCCCAGCACCAGGATGGATACCAGGGAAATGGCTGTCATGGACCGGGCGATTCGCCCACGGATGCTGTGCTTTTTCACTTCTTTTTTCATAACTGCCTCCTGATCTGCTCCAAAAAGGGCGCATATTCGGGAATGAATGGGATGCCGTCCAGCTCCACGGGGACACGGAGTGGATGATGCAGGATCATGTAAACGCCGTCCGCCCCACCGGGTAGAAAGCCTGTGAAGAAAAAGCCCTGGGCCCGGGCCGCCTCATAGGCCGCCTGGCTGCCTGGATGACTGAGATTCAGATAGAGGTTCACCGTCTGCCCCGGCCGGTCCGCCACCCGGGCCGTTTCCTCCGCCAGGCGCGCGTCAAAGCCCTTGCCGCAGGTCCTGGCCCACAGGGTCAGCGTGGCGTGGGCCGTGTCCTCCTCCCGCTCCCAGCGGTCCGCCGTCTCCGGCGTTCCGCCGTCAGGCCGGAGCCTCCACCGATAGCCCAACGTCTTCAGCGTCTCCTCCCCCAGAGGGCGGAGATCCTCCGGCAGCCAGAGCTGTCCGGCGTCATCGCCGCTTTGCCGCTTCACCGCCACGGATTGGGGCACCTTGGCATAGGAGCCGTTTTGAAAATGGTAGCGGAAGCGGGTCTTGTCAAATACATTCAGCAAAAAGCCGCAGGCGGTAAAGCCCATGCCCTTCAGGGTCTTCTGGGAGATCTTGTGGCACCCCAGCGCCCGGGCGAACTGGCCAGTCAGCGCCTCCCGCTCCGCCCGGCGCATGGTGTGCAGCGCCAGGGGCAATGCCAGCCCATAGCCGTGAAAGTCCCGCAGCACCACCTGACAGGCGATCTCCGCCATGCCGGGGAATAGGTCCGAGCGCTCATAGGCGGTGATGCCGGCCAGCCGGCCATCGTCCGCCTCCGCCACGGAAAAGCACATCTCCCCCCGCGCCTCATGGTCCAGGATGCCCTCTTCCGTATAGAGGAATGGCTTTACATAGGTCTCACCGTAGGCATCCCGGATACACGCAATGATCTGCGGCGCGTCAGACGGGCGAAAGGGCCGGAGATGGAATTCCCGCTCTTCCCCCGTGGTTTGATTGCTCAAGCGCATGATGAAACTCTCCTTTTAAAGGATCACCGTCAGGTTATTGACGCCGAAGGTGGTCTTGTAATCCACCGTCCGGGCGCCGGAGACGATCATGGCAATACCAAGACTGTCATCCAGCCCCACCAGAAGGTCATCCAGTTCCTCCTGTCCGGCAGTGGTCTCCGCCTTGCGGCATTCATAATAGTCAATGGGATTAAAGGGGATGCCGGAACAGCGGATCCGCAGGATCACCGGCCGCTGGCCATCGTCTTCCTCCGGCGCGATGAGAATACGCACATTGATGGACTGGTCCGGGTCCTCCGGGAAGCAATGCTCCTGGATACTGATGAGCATCTCCTCCAGAGAAAGCGCGATCATCATGGATTTCTGGGGCTCCAGCTCGTTTTCCTCGCAGAAGGCGGAGATGCGCTGAGAGGCATCCATGATCTCCTCCACCGTGCTGCGAACGGCAAAAGAGATGAAACGACCCGCCTCATAGCGCCGCTCCAGCAGCAAAAGGCCCCGCAGCTCCCCATGCCGCCGGAGATACACCGCCAGCGCGGCGGCCACCGCCAGCCATGTCAGCACTTCGCCCGCCGTAAAGGCCAGCCAGACGCCTGCCAGATCCCAGGTGACAGCCATCACCTGGGCGGAAAGCACCAGCATCACATAGCCCCGGCAAACCGTCAGCACATTGGCAAGCCAGGTCCGGCCGGCAGAGAGGTAATAATTCATCAAAATGGTAGAGAGCATGGCCGCCGGAAGGCTGATGGCAAACAGCCGCACCGCCGGCACCGCCAGCGTCAGCGCGGCAGAGTCCGTCACGCCGAAGAGGCGGCAGAAGGGGCCCGCCAGGGCCGCCAGGATCACCGCCGTGGGCACGATCATAAAAAGGCCCAGCCGTGTCGCCTGCCGCTCGATCTGCCGCAGACTGGTGCCGTCCCGCTCGCTGGCAAAGACGCCCACAAAAGGCCCGGTGGTCTGACCCAGACCGTTGATGAGGATCAACGTCAGATTGGAGGCCATGGACACCACGCTGAAAGCCGACAGACCCGCCTGCCCCGCCAGGGTGGAGATCAGCCGGTTAAGGGCCACAGAGCGCAGCACGCTGCAAAGGTTATTCAGCGCCGCGGGGCTGCCCAGCCGCATCATCCGGGGCGCTATCCGCCAGACACGGGAGAGGGCGCAGAGGCGGAAGGAGCTGCCCTTCCCCAGTAGGAAGATCCATCCCGCCAGAGCCGTGGCCACATTGGCGATGGAGCAGCCCAGGGCGATGCCGGCCATGCCCATCTCCAGTGTCACGGCGCAGAAAAGCTCCAGCCCTACGCAAGCCGCCGCCAAAAACAGGAACAGCCCCATGGAAAGGCGGCTCCGCCCCTCCAGCTTCAGAAGAAAATAGGGCGGGTAGATCCCGGCGATACCGATGCCGCTGAAGAGGTAAAAGCGCAGATAGATCCTCACGCTCTCCCGCAGACTGCCCTCCGCTCCCAGCAGATCCAGCAGCGGCTCCATCCCCACCAGAGACACCAGTACCAGCGCCGCGCTGACCCCCAGGGACAGCAGGGCCGCCAGCGTCACGGCGGCGTTGCTCCCCTCCCGGTCATCCCGGCCGGTACACCACGCCGCCAGGGACGACGCGCCGGCGCCGGCCAGGGAGCCGATGGTGGCAAAGACAAAATACACCGGGTTCACGATGCTCAAAACCGCCAGGGCCTCATGCCCCAGCAGGTTGCCGGCAATAAGGCTGTTGGCCAGGGTGGAGGCCAGCACGCCGCCGATGGACAAAATAGCCGGCGGCAGGGCACGGCGAAAGGTGTCAGATAAAAAGCGACTGCTGTCGTGCAGTCCGCCTACAGATCCATCAGACATAAATGCCTCCGTTCCTTGATCGCTCTGGCACGGCGGCCATAGACGGCCCCCTTCAACCGAAAACGCGTTCGCTCTTCCAATACCAATATTTTATATTTGCGGTATGTGGATGTCAATGAATTTGTTTTTGCCCGCCGCCGTTTTCGTGTCTCCCGCCTGACATCCGTCCAGTCTCTTTGGACTCCATAACATTTTATAAAAACGCACAGGCGGGGCATACTGGTGGATATTCCAATATCGCGCACAGGAGGTATCCCTATGGGCATCAAGCGCATTGGCCGGCAGACCGCGGTCACGGAGCCGCCACCCTCAATTTTATCCTTTGCCAATATTGGCGGGCGGATGGAGGCTCAGGGACCTCTGTCCAAATATTTTGACGAGTTGGAACCGGACTCCTTCTTCGGGGAGAAAACCTGGGAGCAGGCGGAATCCGCCATGCAGAAGCGGGTGCTGCGGCGGGCGCTGGAACAGGTGGGGATGAAGCCCGGAGATTTGGACTGCGTGCTGGCGGGGGACCTTTTGAACCAGTGTATCGGCTCCTCCTTCGGCCTGCGGGACTTCGACATCCCCTTTTTCGGGCTGTACGGCGCCTGCTCCACCATGGGAGAGGGGCTGGCTCTGGCGTCGCTGCTGATCGCCGGCGGCTTCGCCCGGAACGCGGCCGCTCAGGCCAGCTCCCATTTCTGCACTGCCGAGCGGCAGTACCGGATGCCCATGCCCTACGGCAATCAGCGGACCCCCACCGCACAGTGGACCGCCACTGCCGCCGGGTGCGCCATCCTCTCCGCCCAGGGGCCAGGGCCCTATATCACCCACGTCACCTGCGGAAAGATCGTGGATAAGGGCATCACCGACGCCAACAACATGGGTGCCGCCATGGCCCCTG
>CAZFJB010000032.1:0-9507 GCA_964519775.1 uncultured Oscillibacter sp. | reverse complement strand
ACGGTCTGGAAAAGATCGTGGAGCAGCGGCTGGATCAGAAGACCATGGGCTTCGGCGCGGACATCCAGAGCAAAAAGGAGAAGAATGTCAGCCAGCTCCTGGCGCAGGTGCAGCCTCACGATATTCTGAAATTCGGCCTGATCCCTGAACTGGTGGGCCGTCTCCCGATGATCACGGCGCTGAACGCCCTTGGCCGGGAGGAACTGGTGCGGATCCTGACGGAGCCGAAGAACGCGCTGGTGAAGCAGTATAAAAAGCTGCTGGAATATGACGATGTAGAACTGGAATTCACCGATGACGCCCTGGGTGCCATCGCGGACCAGGCTATTGAGCGCAACATCGGTGCCCGGGGCCTCCGGGCGGTGATGGAGGGGCTGCTGACCCAGATCATGTATGAGATCCCCTCTGACAAGACCGTTGTGAAAGCGGTGGTCACAAAAGAATGCGCGGAAGGTCACGCGGAGCCGGAGTTGACGCGGGACCCGGAGAAGGTCAACTACTCCGTGAAAATGAACCCCGGCAAGAGCGCCTCCCGGGACGAACGGGGCACGCCGCAGTCGGCGTCCTGAGCGTTGGGGGACAAAAATCAAAACAGGGGGAGGGGCGGTTGCGCGCCTCCCCCTTAAACTCTCCGAGAGAGGAGCGAATCTATGGAATCAGTCACTTTGAATCTGCCTGTTCTGGCCCTGCGGGGGCTGACGGTGTTTCCCCATACCAACCTGACCTTTGATGTGGAGCGCAAGGCCTCCATGAAGGCGCTGGAAGTGGCCATGGAGAGCGGCCAGGAGATCTTCCTGGTGACGCAGCGGGAGATCGGCGTGGATAAGCCCACGGAAAAGGATCTCTATGTCATGGGCACCGTTTCCCGCATCACCCAGATCCTGCGGCTGGGACGGAACTCTCTGCGGGTGATGGTCGAGGGTGGCCGCCGGGCAAGACTTCGCCGCCTGTGGCAGGCGGAGCCTTATCTCCAGGGCCAGATCGAGCCGGTGGAGGAAGGTGCCCCTGTCAGTCATGGGGCGAAAACGGAAGCGTTGCTGCGGCAGACGTGGAGCCTCTTCCATGATTACGCCCGTCTGGCGGGCAACGTGGCCGAAGAGGTCACCGCCATGGTGATGGACAGTCAGGACCCCGGTTTCCTGGCGGATTTCATTGCCCAGAACACCGCCCTGCGGTATGAGGACAAGCAGGCCATTTTGGAAGAGCTGTCCCCCCTGGTGCGGCTGCGGAAGCTCAACGGCTTCCTGGCCCGGGAACGGGATGTGCTGGGCTATGAGCGGCAGATGGAGGGCAAGGTCCGGGATGAGCTGGCCCAGCAGCAGCGGGAGCAGATCCTGCGGACCCAGATCCGGGTGCTGCAGAATGAACTGGGCGAGGATGAGGACAGCGAGATCGACGAATACCGCCAGAAGCTGGAAGGACTCAAGGTGGACGAGGAGACCCGCAAGCATCTGGAAAAGGAGATCAACAAGCTGGCAAAACAGCCTTATGTCAGTGCCGAGGCATCGGTCATCCGGAATTATCTGGATGTGTGCATGGAGATGCCCTGGGGTACATACACCAAGGAGCGGCTGAATGTGGAGGCGGTCCGCAAAGCGCTGGATCGGGACCATTTTGGCCTGGAAAAGGTGAAAAACCGCATTTTGGAGACCATTGCCGTCCGGCAGATGAACCCGGAGGGGAAGGGGCAGATCCTCTGCCTGGTGGGCCCTCCCGGTGTGGGCAAGACCTCCATCGCGCTGTCGGTGGCCAAGGCGCTGAACCGCAAGCTCAACCGCATCTCCCTGGGCGGCGTCCGGGATGAGGCGGACATTCGAGGGCATCGCAAGACCTATATCGGCGCCATGCCCGGCCGCATTGTGGAGGCTATCAGCCACAGCGGCGCCATGAATCCCCTGCTGGTGCTGGACGAGATCGATAAGCTCAGCGGCGATTACCGGGGCGATCCGGCGTCGGCGCTGCTGGAAGTGCTGGACAGTGAACAGAACCATGCCTTCCGGGATCATTTCCTGGAAGTGCCTCTGGACCTGTCCCAGGTCATGTTCATCACCACCGCCAACTCGCTGGACACCATTCCCCGGCCGCTGCTGGACCGGATGGAGGTCATCCAGCTCTCCAGCTACACCGATGAGGAAAAGCTGCAGATCGTCAAAAATCATCTGCTGCCCAAGCAGATGAAGGAGCACGGCCTGCGGAAGGGGACGCTGCGGATCGATGATGAGACTCTCCGGGCCGTCATCCGGGACTATACCCATGAGTCCGGCGTCCGCCAGCTGGAGCGGCGGCTGGCCGCTCTGTGCAGAAAAGCGGATATGCGGCTGCTTTCAAAGACTGTAAAGCGGTTAAACGTTACAGAAAAAGACCTGCCGAAGCTGCTGGATATGCAGCCTTATCCCCCTACGCTCCATGCGGAGCAGGAGGAGATCGGCGTGGTGAACGGCCTTGCCTGGACAGAATCCGGCGGCGAGATCCTGGAGGTGGAAGTCAACGTGATGGAAGGCTCCGGCAAGCTGGAGCTGACCGGCAATCTGGGTGATGTGATGAAGGAATCTGCCCAGGCAGCCTTGTCCTGCCTGCGAAGCCGGGCGGAAAAGCTGGGCATTGAAAAGGATTTCTACAAGACGAAGGACATCCACGTCCACTTCCCAGAGGGAGCGGTGCCCAAGGATGGACCCTCTGCCGGTATCGCAATGGCAACAGCCCTGCTCTCCGCTCTGACGGGCCGGAAGATCAAGGCGGGCATTGCCATGACAGGCGAGATCACTTTACGGGGCCGGGTGCTGGCAATCGGCGGTTTGAAGGAAAAAACCATGGCCGCCAAGCGGTATGGCATCGGCACCGTGCTGATCCCCAAGGACAATGTCCGGGATCTGGAGGACATCGACCAGACGGTCCGGGCCGCTCTGCGGTTCGTGCCGGTGGAGACGGTGGACCAGGTGTTTGACGAGGTGTTCGTCCCCGCCAGAGCGGAGCGGAGCACCGACACGATCCCGGCGTTTCTGTCTATGGACAGTGGCGCCGAGGCGGCGCTGCGGCAGTAAGGAGTGGCCATGAGCGTGAATTTCAACAAGGCGGAGTTTGTTCGCTCCGCTGGAGAGCCCAAGGACTTCCTGCGGGACGGTCTGCCCCAGTTCGCCTTCGCTGGGCGATCCAATGTGGGCAAATCCTCCGTCATCAACCGACTGGTGGGGCGGAAAAACCTGGCCTATGTGGGCGCTTCCCCGGGGAAGACGACCCATATCAACTATTTTCGCCTGGATCAGAAGGCATATCTGGTGGACCTGCCGGGATACGGCTATGCCAAGGTCTCCCACGCGGAAAAGGAACGCTGGGCCCGGCTGATGGAGACCTATTTCCAGCGGGAAGCGGACGCCATCACCACCGGCGTGCTGATCGTGGACATCCGCCACAAGCCCACACAGAACGATCTGGTGATGCACGACTGGTTCCGCCAGACCGGCTGCCCGGAGATCGTGGTGGCCAACAAGCTGGACAAGCTGAAAAAGAGCCAGGTGCAGCCGGCGCTGGATCTGATCCGGGAGACGCTGGAGCTGACAGAGGAGGACATCCTGCTGCCCTTTTCCGCGGAAAAGGGCGATGGAAAGGACGAGCTGATCCGCCTGCTGCTGGCAGTCTGCGGTGAATAAGGAAAAAACGAGGAACGGAAAATTTCCGTTCCTCGTTTTTGTAGTTGGTTCCAGATCCGACACAGTGTTCTAATGAGGAAGATCAAATCTTGCCCATCAGAACCAGTGCCAGAGTTATAAAGGTGGCCAGCAGGGCCAGAGAGAACAGCAGGAAGCCGCTATTGGACTTCTTATTGGCAGGAGAAGCGCCGGAGTCCGGTACCAGACGCGCTCTGCGCAACGCGGTGACCACCGGCTTGTAGAGCACCAGGCACAGGGCCATGTTCAGTCCGCCCTTGACCACGTTAAAGGGCAGAAAGATGGGGACCAGCATGGCGGCGATATCACTGCGGGAGAAGCCGGTCATATATAATGGGGTGATGAGGTAGTTCCAAAGCACCATCACCGCGGCCAGCACGACAACGCCAAGAGAAAGGCCAATGACAGCACCCTTTTTCGTGTGTATTTTCTTATACACAAAGGAAGCGGTGCAACAGAAGGCGGTTGTAGCAATGACGTTCATGATGCAGCCGATGATGCCGGTGTCGCTGACGGTGAACATTTCCAGCAAGGCCACCACAATTGAAATAATGGCAGCGGCCATGGGACCAAACACGAAGCCACCGATGCAGATGACAGTGTCCTTCACATCCAACTGCAAAAAGCCGGAGACTTGGGGGAGCATCTTGCTGAGGTACATGGCCACATAGGCGATGGCCGTCAGCATTGCCAGGGAAGTGATGGTTTTGGTATCCGTATGGCGGGCGGCACGGGGGTTTTTGATGACGTTAGCGTTAGGTTCAGACATAAAAATACACTCCTTTTTTCGTTTGAAAACACCCTGGATCATTGGCTTCTCCAAGGTGAACAAACAATAAAGGAGCGCACACAAATGGCGCACGGCTTTACCGCACTCATCTTCTTCCATCCAGACTGTAACTGTTGGTCCCGGAGTTTCACCGGGTCAGCGCCTGCCGAGGCAGACGGTCGCGGACTGTACCGCCAGTGGGGAATCGCACCCCGCCCTGAAGACAAAGATTCAGTTGTTTCTGGGTATAGTATATACCGGGTGCGGTACAAATGCAACCCTTAAAATTTCCCTTTACAAAAAAGAACATTTGTTCTATAATGAGAATCAGAGTATTTTGGGAGGTGAGGGAATGGCGGCCAGACAGGAATCCTGCTGCTTTACGGGGCATCGGCCTCAAAAGCTGCCCTGGGGGTACGATGAGACGGACCCCCGCTGCGTAAAGCTGAAAGCCCGCATTGCCGATGCGGTGGCCCTGGCGTATCAGGAGGGGTACCGGCATTTCCTCTGCGGCATGGCCCAGGGCTGCGACCTCTATTTCTGCGAGGCGGTGCTGACGCTGCGGGAGGCCCACCCGGAGGTAACGGTCGAGGCGGCGATCCCCTGTCCCACCCAGGCGGACGCCTGGCCAGAGCGGGACCGGCGGCGCTACCGGGAGCTGGTGGCTCATTGCGACATGGAGACTATGGTATCCGACCACTATTCGCCAAGCTGTATGCAGCGACGGGACCGCTATATGGTGGACCATTCCATGCTGCTCATCGCCGCGTTTGACGGCAGCGCGGGGGGGACCCGCTACACTGTGGAATACGCCCTGCGGCAGGGGATCGAGATCCTGGATGTATCGATACCGGAATAGTGTAAGCTAAAATTGCTTTACAGGATGGATTGCAGAAGGGCCGGGATCTCAGAGAGGGCACGCACTGTGTACGCCGGCGTGATGCCGGGGCGGGGGGCCTTTCCCTGGGGATCAAACCAGATAGTGTGGATACCGGCGTTGAGCCCGCCCTGAATGTCGGAGGTGAGACTGTCGCCGATGATCACGGCCTCCTGCTTCTGAAAACCGGGGATGGCGGCAAAACAGGTGTCAAAAAACGCCGCGGAAGGCTTGTCGGCGCCCAGCTCCTCAGAAATAAAGATGCCCTTGAAATAGGGGCGCAGACCGGCGGCATCCAGCCGGGGATCCTGCACCATGGCGGCGCCGTTGGAGGCGAGATAGAGATCGTAATGGGGGGCCAGCGCGTCCAGAAGCGCCTGGGCGCCGGGAATAAACGCGTGCTGCTGGGAGAGGAGATACTCATAGCGGTCATTGAAAGCGGCGCCGGAGTCCTCCACGCCTAATTCACGGAAGAGCTGTTCAAAGCGGCGCACCATGACCTCCTCCCGGGTGAGGCGGCCTTCTTCCAGCATTTCCCAATGCGCCATGTTGATGGTATGGTAGCGGTCCAGAATGGCCTGCGTGGGGTGGACACCCAGCTCCGTCAGCGCCTGGGAGAGGGCATTGGCCTCACCAAGATCGAAATTCAGGATCGTGTTGTCCAGGTCCAAAAAGATATGTTTGAGCATGGCTGCTTCTCCTTTTTGTAATGCCTTCAGTGTATCGGATTTTGCCGGCTTCCGCAAGGCTTTTCTGAAATGTTGCGTTTGGTTGCGGACTTGAAACGGCTGCGCGGTGGACTTGCTCAGTGTTTTTTGATAAAATGGCCCCAGAAAAGCAAGGAGGAAGCCTGTATGACGTTTTCGGAAAAACTGCTTCGCCTGCGGAAGCGGGAGGGGCTCAGCCAGGAGGAACTGGCTCTGTATCTGAATGTGTCCCGGCAGGCGGTGTCCCGCTGGGAGCAGGGAACAGCCATGCCGGACGCCGGGAATCTGCTGAAATTGAAGCAGCGCTTTGGCGTCAGTGTGGACTGGCTGCTGGAGAACGCACAGGGCTGGGAGTCGTGTTCGGGAATAGAGGCGGGGGCTTCGACAGAGGTTCCTGGGCCGGAGCGAACGGCACCGGCGCAAAGCGGTCTTTGGCTCATCTGGGCCATTCCATTGGTGCTATCTTTCCTGGGATTGTTGGTGCTGGGCATTTTCAGCTCCCTGAATCCGGGGACGTATGAGACGGCGGTGGCCGCCCCCTTTGGCGTCGGCGGATACCACAGCAAGGTTTACACCGGCCTGTTTGGTTCGTTGAAGTGCTACCATTTGGAGTGGTTGTTCTGGCTGTGCGTAGTCATTGCCGTGGGCAGTCTGGCGGTGTGTGTTTGGCAGCGGTATCTGCGGCTGAAGGCGGAAGAGAGGCGCGGCGGCCCCACCGAAGCGGAGAAGTGATGTGTGATCCCGGTGGTTTTCCCTGGAAAACCACCGGGATCATTATAAAGCGATCCGCCTTGTCGGCTTTTAAAATATGGTGATTTTAGTTGTGGGATGAACAAGCTGTTCATCCCACAACGCATATCCGCCAGCGGGATGACGATCCTTTTGAGTCCCGATTGAACTTTGCGCTGCCGGATACACAAAAAAGCCGTGGAGAGTAGAAAAATGCCGGAATTTTCCGCGCAACCGGCAAAAGTTGCGGAAAGGTGATTGCTTTTCCCGGCTGCGTCCCGTATGCTGAGAGGGAAGATCAGGACACGGAAGGGAGCGGACTATGACCTACGGAGAGACGATCCGTCAGGCCCGGGAGCGGGCCGGGATGACACAGGAAATGCTGGCGGAACGGCTGGATGTCAGCCGTCAGGCGGTGAGTAAATGGGAAAAGGACCTGTCCCGACCGACGGCATCGAAGCTGGCGGCTCTGACAGCGCTGCTGAATCTGCCTGCCGATACCTGGAGCGCCATCGACCGGGCGGCACAGAAAACAGCGGAAGCAGTGCAGCGGAGCGACTGTGAAGTAGAACTACTTTGCAGAATAAAACGGTGGAAATGGGGCGCGGCACTGCTGGCGGGGCTGCTGTGCCTGTCTCTTTGCCTGAATGTTTACGGTGCGGCGCGGCTTTCCGCACTGAGAAAGGCGGCGCACGGGATGCCCCCGGAACAGGTAGAGCTGGGGCAGGACCTTGCGGAGACATTCCCGGAGATGCTGGAGCTGATGCAGCTGCGACGCAGCTACGACTTCGGCGACCAGCCCACGGGGGACTACGACCCGGCGCTGGTACCGGAGCTGAAAGAGCTGGCGGCCCACGGCAAATCGGACAATGCCCTGTGGAGCGGGATGTTTGAGGATGAGAACGGCGTTGCGACGGCCTTTTTACAGGTCGTCCGCACGAATCCTCTTTTGATAAACACCATCACCTACTGGGATGTATATTTGGTGTACGCCATGCCGGACGGGGCGGGGGACCTGGATTGGAAGATCCTGTACCGTATGGCGGACGAGAATTGCTACGTCAACAACGGTGGCGGGCTGACGGTGGAGCCGTTCGACAATGTGCTGGGTTACAGCGGCTTCAAGCTTTCCCTGACGGTGGGAGGTGCCGGGACCTATGTGGAGTACATCACCCAGCGCTCTGATGGCACGCCATGTCTTATGCTCTCCACCGGCACCACCGGGGGCACGAGCGTAGAATTTGACGTGAACGAAGATGGCGTGAAGGAGATCATCGTCCCTGACGGACAGCCCACCGGTTGGGAAATTTACACCCAATATAAGGAATGGACGGAGGTCTATACACTGGAAAGTCAGACGAGCGAGGAGGCAAACGTCAGCTTCGACCCGAACGAGGGCGGCTTCATCGTGTGTGACGAGACCGGGAACGTGGTCGCACGGTATATTTACCAGGACGGAAACTGGGGCGGAGAAATGGTCCGCCGTCCGGTGACGGATGTGACGATAGCGGACTACCCGGACGTGGCGGGCACGGCGTTGCTCTTCGACTTGGAGTATTTCAATGACTCCATAGACCCGGATACCTTGCGGGAGACGGAAAGCGGTGTCCGCATCACGCCCCGGCAGCAGGCGTATCTGGCCTTGCAGCAGCTCTACGACCTGACGGGCCAACGGTTCGACCAACTGTACTGCGCTGTGGACGGCCGATTCGGGATGACCTGTTTCTCTCTGTTGGAGGGCGGACTGTCAGAGCGTTGCTTCTATTCGGCGGATATGCCGGAGCGGTATGGCGGGGAGGCAGGCTCCATCCCCAGCGTCTATTTTGCGTGGTGGGAGCTGGGGATCGAGTGGTCGCCTCTGCGCTTCCAGTCGGTGACGGAGCAGCCGGACTATCAGGACGCATGGCAGACGAAAATTCTTTCGTGGTACTATGACCAGCTCTGGCTCATGCAGACCGGTGCGGAGGCATTTGTACGGGGGGACGGCCTGACGGAACAGGAGCTGTGGCTCACCAACGGCGATCTGTTTACCGCCACATTTCAGGAAACAGACCACGGCCTTGCGCTGACGTGTCTGACAGGCCCCTATCCTGATGGACAGGTCTACCATTAAACGGAAAAACCGACCTCCACCATGTAGGTGGAGGTCGGTTGCGCTATATTCAGGGAACAGCTTACTTGGTGCCGAAGATCCGGTCGCCGGCATCGCCCAGGCCGGGGACGATGTAGCCGTGCTCATTGAGGTGATCGTCCATAGCGCCGGCGTAGATGTCCACGTCGGGGTGCTTTTCCTGGAGGTATTTGATGCCCTCGGGAGCGGCCACCAGGACCATGAGCTTGATGTGCTTGCAGCCCCGCTTCTTCATCTCGCCGATAGCCTCCGCGGCGGAGCCGCCGGTAGCCAGCATGGGGTCCACGATCAGCACGTCACGCTCGGCCACGTCCTTGGGCATTTTGCAGAAGTAGGGATGGGGCTCCAGCGTCTCCTCGTCCCGGTACATACCGATGTGGCCCACACGAGCGGCGGGGACCATGCGCAGCACGCCGTCCACCAGGCCCAGACCGGCCCGAAGGATGGGGACCACCACGAATTTGCGGCCTGCCAGCGTGGGGGCGTCCATCTCGCAGATGGGGGTCTCAATGTGCTTGGTGGTCAGAGGGAGATCCCGGGTGGCCTCATAGGTGATGAGCATACCGATCTCGCTGACCAGCTCACGGAAATCCTTGACGCTGGTGTTCTTGTCCCGCATGATGGTCAGC
>CAZFJB010000031.1:0-9577 GCA_964519775.1 uncultured Oscillibacter sp. | reverse complement strand
TCTATGAGAAGAAGAACTACTGGATCACCGCTGTCCCCGCCACCTTCATGAGCGCCGTGTCCGCTACCTACTTCCTGCTGGGCAACGAGTGCCTGGGCCAGTTCCTGAATAAGGGCGGCGCTTACAACACCGCTCTGGCCTATCCTGTGGGCATCATCGTGGCCGTTGTCTTCCTGGGCATCTTCCTCTACAGCATCAAGAAGCGGGATGTGAAGCCCCAGTACAACACCCTGGGCAAGTAAATCCCATACATCAAGAAAGCGGCGGAAAAAGGAATTTTTCCGCCGCTTTTTGAAGGCTGTCCAAGAACCTGTTCTTTTCCGCATCGGGAAGGAAGGGTGTATGCGGGAAACCCAGGAGGGGTTTCCTGCACGATTTAAATTCATAGTTTCAGAACTTGTGGAGTTCTGAAACTTCGCTCAGCATGGCATCGCTATGCTGAGCGGCGGAAAATTTGATTTTCCGCCGCTTTTCAGAATAAAGCACACATCTTTGATCCATCACGGAGGTACACTATGATCTTTGCGCCCATCTGTCTGGGGAGCGTTTCCCTGCCCAAAGAGACTGCCGTGGCCGACAAGCGGAGCTGCAAGCGCTTCGGCCCCTGCGGTGTGGGAAAAGAAGCTCTCTATCTCAGCAGCTATTTTATTGACCGCCGCTACTATGTGCCCCTGACCGCGGTGCGCCGCGCCTTCAAGCGGGTGGCCATGAGCCGGGGCGGCTTTACCGGAAAGGGCATCTTCGGCGCCATCACCTATCTGGTGGTGCAGTACGGGGATGGGTCTGAAAAGCAGTGCACCTTCAAGCATGAGGAGGACGTGGACAACTTGCTGGCCTATCTTTCCCGCATCCACCCCGAGATCCCCGTCCACAGTGTGGAGGCGGAACGGCGTCTGGCGGAAAAGGCGGAGCGGGAGGCCCAGCGCTATCTCAAGGAGCTGACACCGGAGGCCCAGTCTGCCCGGGAGAGCCTGGAAAAAGCGAAGAACTTCCTCTCCGGTTATCCGGAGCTGACAGGGCGGCTTTCCGCCGCGGCCAAGGCCAAGCGGGTCAACCAGCGGACCAACCCCGCCTACAAATGGGTGGCGCTGGCCATCGTGCTGCTGGGACTTGTGGTGGCGGTGTACGGCATCATTGCCTGGCGGCGGCATGAGGACTTCGGCGTCTATGTGATGCTGCTGGGTCTGGCGGTGGTGTTCCTGTTCTCCGGCACCCAGGTCATCCCCACAATGAAGAACAACAAGCGGGCCGTGGCCAAAGCCTATGACGCGGCGCTGGAGGCTGTGGCCGCCATCCTACCGGAGAAGTTCCCGCTGCCGGTCCGATATGCCCACCCTGTGGTGCTGGAGCGGATGATCCGGGTCCTGCGGGAGGGCCGCGCCCACAGCGAGGCGGAGGCCCTGGATGTGGTCAAGGCGGATCTGAAGGCCCTGACGGCGGATGTGCAGGTGGAGCAGGAGGAATATGACGAGGTGGTAGCCATCAAGCCCATGTTCCTGCTGCACGACTATCAGTGATGGAAAAACACATATGAAAACGGGGCGCGGCCATGGCCGTGCCCCGTTGCTGTTTACTTGCTCCGCTTCAGAACTTCCAGCAAAAGCTCCCACGTCCGCCGGACGGAGGCGATGTGCATCCGCTCTCTGGGGGTGTGGATCTCCGTCAGGTCCGGGCCGATAGACACGCAGTCCAGCCCCGGCAGCTTTTCGCTGAGGATGCCGCACTCCACGCCGGCGTGGATGGTCTCGATCACCGGCTCCCGGCCATACTGCTTCCGGAACACCGCCGTCATCCGCTCCCGCAGGGGGGAGTCCGGCAGGTATTCCCAGGCGGGATAGTCGCTGCCCATCTCGCAGCGACCGCCCAGCCGCTCCATCAGGCACGACAAGCGCTCCTGGAGCATCCGCTTTTGGCTGGCCACGCTGCTGCGGAGGGAAAACTCCGCCGTCAGCGCCGTATCGTCACAGCGGAGGATGCCCAGATTCAAAGAGGTCTGGACCAGGCCGGGGATGTCCATGCTCATGGCCTGCACGCCGTTGGGCAGGCACAGCAGCATACACACCGCTCCAGTGGTGGAAGCCTCGTCCATAGGCGGCAGTTCTGCCGCGGCCGGCTCCACCGTTACCGTCAGGCCGCCGTCCGCCGCCCGGTATTCCTTTTTCAGCGCCGCCGCCAGGGCTTCCAGGGCAGCCTGGGCCGCCGGCGCGTCCGACACGGCAATGACGGCCTCCGCCTCCGTGGGGATGGCGTTATTTTTGCTGCCGCCGGCGGCGGACACAAGCCGCAGCTCCGCCGTGTTGGCGGCGGCCCGCAGCAGCCGGCCCAGCAGGGCGTTGGCGTTGGCGCGGCCCTTGTTGATCTCCATGCCGGAGTGGCCGCCAATGAGGCCGGAGACACGGATGGACAGCGTCTCCCCATCAAACTGGGCACGCTTCACCGGCAGCACACACTTTACCCGGCTGCCGCCGGCGCAGCCGACGGTGAAAATGCCCTCCGCCTCAGAGTCGATGTTGATCATCTGCCGGGCCTGGAGGGGGGAGACGTCCAGCGCCGCGGCGCCCAGCATCCCAATTTCCTCCTCCGTGGTCAGGACCACTTCCAGCCGGGGATGGGGCAGGGCCGTATCTTCCAGCACGGCCAGGGCCATGGCCACGGCGATGCCGTCATCGCCGCCCAGGGTGGTGCCCCGGGCACCCACCAGGTCGCCTTCCACAAAGAGATCCAGACCTTCGGCAACCATGTCCTTGGCGCAGTCCGCTTCTTTTTCGCACACCATATCCAGATGGCCCTGGAGGATCATAGCCGGGGCGTTTTCATATCCGGGCGTGGCCGGGGCGATGAGGATCACGTTGTTGGCCTCGTCCTGATGCCATTCCAGCCCCAGCCGCTTTCCAAAGTCCACGCACCAGTCGCTGACGGCTTTGGTGTTGCCGGAGCCGTGGGGGATGGCGCACAGCTCTTCAAAGATCTCAAATACCCGTCTGGGTTCCAGACCTGACAAAATGCCCATGGTCATTCTCCTTTTTTCTTCAGCTTGGTTTTGTTTCCGTGTTCATCCACGATATAGGTGTTGTCAAGCTGGGCGTTCAGATTGCCCAGCACGGAGTCGATATACTCCCGCCGGAGGGCGGCCCGCTCCATAGCTTCCCACTCAGTCAGCCCCTCGGGGCTTTTGGCCTTCCGGGCCAGTTCGTTGATCCGGTCGATCTGCTTTTGATCCATGTTTTACTCCTTCTCCCGCTCAAAAACGAGGTCAATACTCTCAATAAAGCCGCCGGCCCGCTGGGCTGCCGGGATGCTGCCAACAAATTGCCAGCCCTCCGCTCCACGGCGGCGAATGATCTCCCGATGGCCGTCAGTCTCCAGCCCTATGCCGCCGAAAAGACTGTATCCGCCAGCGGCGCATGATACCTGCTCAAACGCGTATTCCAGCATAGTGCCTCCTATTTGTAGCATTTTACGGTGATGGGATAGCGGCCTTTTTTCGTCAGGCCCCCCACCTCTGTCAGCTCAAATTTGCCAAAGCCCCGGGCGGATACGGTATCGCCTGCCGCCACCGGCTTGTCCGGTTTCGTACACTCCCGCCAGTTTAGCTGCACCCGACCGCTTTCGATGAGATCCGCCGCCTTGCCCCGGGCCAGACGGAAGCCGGTGGAGCAGACCGCGTCCAGCCGCAGGGAGGAAACGGTGTCCCGCCGCTCCTCACAGTGGACGGCGGGGATGTGGATGCAGCCGGGATCGATCTCCGACACCCGCAGCTTCGCCCGGCCGGCGGACTCCCAGCTTCCCGCCAGAAAATCCGCCACGGTGTCCAGAACCAGCACGTCGGCACTGTCGGGCCCCACTAAAATATCCCCGATCTTCTCCCGGACGATCCCCATGCCCATGAGACTGCCCAGAAAGTCCCGGTGAGTCAGCTTGTCCTCTGACCGGAAAGCAGCCCGCAGACAGCGGATGGGACAGTCGGCAGCGGCATCTTCCGCTTCCAACCAGTCCGGAAGAAACAGCAGGACCGCCCGCTCCGCGCCGTCGTATCCGCCATAGCGGAGGAAGGCCGTTTCCGGGATGCCGGCCATGTGGAGCAGCTCTGTGGCCTGGGCTTGCTGGGCGGGACTTAAAAAGTCCGTGGCGGCGGGTACGTTCCGTTCCGATGCCTGCCGGGCCCGGTCCAGGACTCTTGCCAGCAGCACCCGGTCCTCGCCCAGGGCGCCGGAACGGTCCAGCAGTTTGCTCTTATCCATACCGAGATCCCTCCCACGGCGTTTGATGATCGTCTCTATCATACCACGTTTCCGCCCGGATGGCAACGGCGGGGCCGTCCACGGGGCAAAAAGCGCCTCCCCGGGCAGAAACTGTCCGGGGAGGCGGGAGGTGCGTGATTTAGTTGGAGAGGTAGTCGCCCTTCATGTAGCCGGTGACGGTCTGGCCGCCGGCGCCGTAGAAGGTGATCTCGTACCAGCCGTTTCCGGCGCTCTGGATGATGTTCACGCTGTTGCCGTTCACCAGTGTTGCCAGCTTTTCACTGCTGGTGTTGGGCTGGGCACGGACGAACACACCGCCGCCGGCGTTGGCCACCTTGCCGCTGCCGGTCCGCAGACCGCCGGAGGAAGAGGGCGTGGAGGAAGAGGGCGTGGAGGAAGAGGGCGTAGAAGGCGTAGTGCTGGGGGTGGAGGGCGTCACGGCAGCGGAACCGCTGACGTTGCAGCGCACGATGCAAACGCCCTTCTTGCTGCCGTCCGTCACCACGATGTTGATGGTGCCCTTGGAGATGGCCGTCACCTTGCCGCTGCTGTCCACAGAGGCGACACCGTCGTCCTCACTGAGCCAGGTGTAGCTGCCGTTGCCGCCGGAGACCCGGATCGTGGCGGTCTCGCCCACCCGCTTGAGGGTGAAGTCCGTGGTGCTGAGGGTCAGTCCGCCGGGCAGGGCCATGGCCTCGTCATAGTCCGAGGCGGCGGGGATCTCCGTGGAGGGGGCCGGCTCGTCAGGAATGACACCGGGGGTGTTGTCCGTGCCGGGATCGCTGGTGCTGGGCGTGTCCGTGGAGGGATCATTCTCCGAGGGCTGCGCCGGGGTGATGACGCTGGGCTGGGGGGTGATGGGGCTGCTGGGCGTGGTGGGCTTTTTGTCTCCCCGCAGCAGGAAGATCAGCAGTCCCGCCATCAGCAGGATCAGCACGATCAGAACAGGCGTCAGCAGACTGAAGCCCCGGTTTTGTCTGGCCCGGCGGCCGCCCCGGTCTTTTCCCTTCCGCAGGACTTCTTCCTCCTCGCAGAAAGGACAGTATTTATATGTATCGGAGTATTTTTCCCCGCAGTCGGGGCAGCGCTTCATCGCCATGAGGAGCCTCCTTATAAATTTATACTTTACATAATACTGATTTTTCGTCATTTCGTCAAGTAGAGGTCGGTCACTTTCACAGGAAATTCATACTTTTCCTTGCTTTCATGTCGTAAGACTTTTATAATGATACCATCATGTAAACGGAGGTCCCTTTGATATGCGTACCATTCTCATCGGCATCGCCGGCGGCACCGGCTCGGGCAAGACCACCCTGACCCGGCACCTGAAGGAGCATTTTGGTCCGGAGGTCACGGTCATCAGTCACGACAGCTACTATAAGCGGCAGGTGGGAAGGACCTATGAGGAGCGGACGAAGGTCAATTACGACCACCCTGACGCCTTTGAGACGGACCTTTTGATCCGGCATCTGCGGGAGCTGAAGGAGGGGCGGGCCGTGGAGTGCCCGGTGTACTCCTTTGTGGAGCATAACCGCACGGATGAGGTCCAGCTCATTCAGCCCACCAAAGTCATCATTGTGGAGGGTATTCTGATCTTCCAGGACCCCACTTTGCGGGAGATGTTCGACATCAAGATCTTCGTGGAAACGGACGCGGATGTCCGGATCCTGCGCCGTGCTCTGCGGGACGTGGAGGAGCGGGGGAGGACGCTGCAGTCTGTGGTGACGCAGTATCTCACCACCGTCAAGCCCATGCATGAGCAGTTTGTGGAGCCCAGCCGGAAATTCGCGGACATCATCGTGCTGGAGGGCGGGCGGAACCTGGTGGCCCTGGAGATGATCATGCAGCGCATCCAGGCCCATATCGACACGCCCTGAGGGGCAGTTTGCCGAAAAAGGATAAAAAAAGAAACGCCGACAGGCGTTTCTTTTTTCGTATAGATGTCGCTCAGTTGATGATCAGCAGCGCCATGGTCAGCACCAGGAAGGCAGCGCCGAACCACTTGGTGGCCCGGGCCAGCTTGGCGTCCAGAGTCTTGGCCTTGTTCTTGGCCAGGAAGGAATCGGCAACACCGCCGATAGCGCCGGACAGGCCCTCACTCTTGCCGGACTGGAAGAGCACGATCAGGATGATCGCCAGACCACACAGGAGCTGCAAAATAGTGACCGCAAGTTTCATAGGGAATGACCTCCAAATTCGTTTGCGCCGGGAGACGCAGAAAATCATCTTACAGAAGGATATATTACCATAGCTTTTTCACTATTTCAAGCCCAATTTCAAAAAAATCAGCGCATTTCGCCGGAGATAAAAAAATTTGCCGATTCATAGAACAAATGTTTGCTTTTTCGGGCGGCGTGTGCTATACTCAATTTGAAAGATCATCTGCTTTTTTGGCCTATATCCTTCCAACAGGAGGTTTTCTTATGCTCACTCACATGCAGCAGGCTATTTATGACTATATCGCGTCCTGCATCCGGGACCAGGGGTATCCCCCCTCTGTCCGGGAGATCGGCGAGGCGGTGGGACTGCGGTCTCCCTCCACGGTCCACTTTCATCTGAAAAAGCTGGCGGACGCCGGCGTGATCGAGATCGGCGCCGGAAAGGGGCGGGCCATCACCCTGCGGGGCAGCGGTGTGTCTTCCGCACCCGCCGTCCCTGCCGTGCCCGCGCCGGCGGAGGAGCCGGCGGATCAGATCCCCATTGTGGGCAATGTGGCCGCCGGCAGCCCCATCCTGGCCCAGGAGTGCGTGGAGGATTATCTCACGTTCCGGGCCGGCCGCCCGGGGGATGTTCATTTTGCCCTGCGGGTCCGGGGCGAGTCCATGCTCAAGGCGGGCATCCTGCCCGGAGACTTGGTGGTGGTGCGCCAGCAGCAGACCTGCCGCCAGGGGGAGATCGTGGTGGCTATGATCGATGATGAGGCCACCGTCAAGCGCTTTTCCCGGAAGGATGGCCATGTCTGGCTGCTGCCGGAAAATGACGATTATTCTCCCATTGACGGCACTTATGCCCAGATCCTGGGGAAAGTGGTGGCGGTGGTGCGGGAGTATTGAGCTATCCCCGGCCGGAGCGGTACAGGACGCCGGGTTTCGGGTCAATGCCGTTCAAGCTTAAGAGTTCCTCCACTGTGACGAACCAGTAGCCCTCCGCCGTCAGGGCATCCACGATCCGCAGCGCCGCGTCCACAGAGGTGGGGTAGATGTCGTGGAGCAGGATCAGATCCCCCGGCTGCGCGGTGTTCAGCACCGAGCGGATGACAGCGTCCGTGTCCCGGCTCTCCCAGTCCCGGGGGTCCACGCTCCAGTGGACCATGGGCACCGTGATCTCACGCTGGACCGCCGGGGCCACCAATCCATAGGGCGGCCGGAGCCAGCAGCTTTCGCAGCCCAGTATTTCGCAGATCCGGTCCTGGGCCGCCTGGATATTTTCCAACTGGGAGGCAACGTCACTTCCGTCCAGGTGGATGTGGCTGTAGGTATGGCTGCCTACCTGGTGTCCCTCCCGGCGCATCCGCAGCACCAGGTCTTCGTTTCCTTCTATTTGCTCTCCCACCAGGAAGAAGGTGGCGCTGGCCCCTCGTTGCCACAGTCCGTCCAAAAGGCGGGTGGTGGTGTTTCGCCGGGGGCCGTCGTCAAAGGTCAGGGCGATATATTTCGGCGATTCCGGCAGCGCCGCCGGGGCTGAGGCCGGTATGCCGGTCACCTCCGCCGCCGATTCCAGAAAAATCAACAGGATCAGATATACGATCATGGACAGCAGCTTTCTCATTCCGACCTTCCTTCCTTTTTACAGGAATAGTCTGCGCCGCGCCGGGAAAAATACTGCTGTCAAATTCAAGGAAAAGAGACAAAAAAGGACAGAACATGATGTTCTGTCCTTTTTTATGGATCGTTGTGGTCACAGACCTAAATAGAGAAGTATACGCACCAGAACGCTGAAGAAGTTGGCGGCGAAAATGGCGGCGATCACGATGAGGATGATCTTTGCAGGTGTGGCGGCGCGGCCTGTGCCTTGCCGGGACTGGGCGGTCCGGCCCATCAGGTTTGTCGCGCGCGGGGACTCCGTTCCGACACGAGGGTGCTGCGCCGCTGTCCCGGTCCGCCTCACGCCCTTGGAGAGACCGGCGCGCTTTCGCTCTCGGTTTTCCTCATGAAGCTCCGCGTGGACAAAGGAGCCGGTGTGGTTGGTCTCGTTGATGCCGTCCACCCGGACTACCCGGCCATCCGCGTCAATGGCGGTGGACTTGGGCGGGGGCGTGAAGGCGCCGCACCGGGGGCAGAAATCGTCCCGGTCAAAATCATAGCTTTTTCCGCACTCGCTGCATTTTACTCTGCGCATAGGTTCACCTCTTTATCCGGTTTGGTTTGCTGGCCGCCTGGGCGATATATGGACGCTTACTCACAGGTGTTTTCCAGTTCGTGCTGGATCTCTTCCGCACGCTTGATCTGATCGTTCAGATTCCACTTGCCGACGTTGACGCCATCTTTTAAGAACATGGAACCGCACTGATGGAAGTAAAACTCAATACCCCGCTCTTTGGCTTCCAGATACAGGGCTTTGACCCATTCGTATTGGATGGGGCGGACGTCGGCCTTCGGTGCCATTTCACCGCCTACATTCACGCATTTGATCAGGCCGGTATCCAGATACTTCCCCAAAGAGATGGGGGCGATCAGAGGAGAGCAGAAAACTTCCCGGTGCTTTAGGGGGGCGTCGAGAAAATAGGGCAGGCGCTTGTCTGCCATTTCCTGGTTTTCAATGGAAATGCTCAGGTGAAAATGCTCCCAGCCCTCGCCCCAATCAGACGGGACGCAGTTCTTGATCCGCTCGGGCCGCTTGGTGGTCGTGACAAAGACGCAGTCTTTTCTGCGGCGGATGAAGTCCCAGCAGCCGTCACGCCACGCGTCCGCCTCTTCAATGAAGAAATCCGAGGAAAAGCAGAGCTTGACCAGAGAGTTTGGCGGACAATCCTTGTCCTTGAGTGTATAAGTTGTCTTTCCCTGGGTGATCATAGTGGTGTCTCTGCCGTACCGCTTGTCCATTTTATAAACAAAGCAGTTTTTACAGCCGGGGCTCACCTTTTTGCACCCGTGCCAGGGATTCCATGGGATCGCGTGATCGATCTCCGTGTTTTGCATACGCTCGCCTCGCTTTGCACAAATTGATTTTCTATGTTTATGATAGCATAGTTTGCCGCTTGTTTCAACCAATAAGAGACCCGACGCGGAGCGGATCGCGGCGGCAGGGAGGGGGGAACTAAAATTAGGGCTTGACAAATGGGCAAATATGAGGTATCCTATACAGGCAATCAGGAATACAGATAAACGTTGGTGACA
>CAZFJB010000030.1:0-9629 GCA_964519775.1 uncultured Oscillibacter sp. | reverse complement strand
ACGCCCGGACAGTCGTCCGGGCGTAATTGTTTTCGCGCCGCACCCTTTCTTCCCCCGGCGCTTATACTGGCATACAGGCGGTGTTCCGCCTGAATCCAAGGAAGAAAGCGTTGATGCGTATGCCGCAGATCCTGTGCCGGGCCGCCCTGGGCACCGGCTTTACCTTTTTGATGACCACGTTAGGGGCCGCGGTGGTCTTCTTTTTCATAAGCGAGCCAAAGCCCCACTTTCAAAAAGCCCTGCTGGGCTTTGCCGCCGGGGTGATGACAGCGGCCAGCGTGTGGAGTTTGCTGCTGCCGGCCATCGATCAGGCATCCGCCCTGGGGATGCCCGGCTGGCTCCCTGCGGCGGCGGGGCTGCTGGCCGGTGTGGTGTTTTTAGCGGCGCTGGACGCCGCGCTGCCCCGGCTGCTTGACGGCGGCACGGACCGCCGCCCGGATGCCCTGCTGATGGCGGCCATCACCCTCCACAACATCCCGGAGGGCATGGCGGTGGGCCTTGCCTTTGCCCTGGCGGCGGAGGGGGACGCGCTGACTGCCGCCGGCGCTCTGGCCCTGGGCATCGGCATCCAGAATTTCCCGGAGGGCGCCGCCATCTCCCTGCCATTGCGTCAGGCAGGCCGCTCCCGCCGCCGTGCCTTCGCCGCGGGCGCGCTCTCCGGCGTGGTGGAACCTGTATTCGGCCTTCTGGCGGTGCTGGCGGCCGCCGGGGTCCGCTCCCTGATGCCCTGGTTTTTGAGCTTTGCCGCCGGGGCCATGCTGTATGTGGTGGTGGAGGAGCTGGTGCCCCAGGCCCACTCCCGGGCCGGCACCTGGGGCTACATCGTTGGATTTCTCATGATGATGAGTCTGGACGCGGCGCTGGGATAGGCAGATCTGTCCATTGTATTCGGGCAAAAAGTCTGCTATACTCGCTCTGTCAAAAGAATTTCCCACAAAGGAGAATGATATATGCGATCCAATTTCAGCGGCAGCGAGAACTATGTGGCCTCCCGGGAGCTGATGGAAACGGTCAACATCGCCGTTGCCCTGCAAAAGCCTTTGCTGATCAAGGGCGAACCCGGCACCGGCAAGACCATGCTGGCCCAGGCGGTGGCGGACGCGCTGGGCAAGCGGCTCATCATCTGGAACGTGAAGTCCACTACCAAAGCCCAGGACGGTCTTTACGTCTACGACGTGGTCCAGCGGCTCTATGACAGCCAGTTCGGCGGCCAGGGCGTGGACGACATCGCCAAATACATCAAGCTGGGCAAGCTGGGCGAGGCCTTTTCCAGCGAGGAACAGGTGGTGCTGCTGATCGACGAGATCGACAAGGCGGACCTGGAATTTCCCAACGACCTCCTTTGGGAGCTGGACCGGATGGAATTTTACATCCCCGAGACCAAGGAGACGGTGAAAGCCAGACAGCGCCCCATCGTCATCATCACCTCCAATGCGGAAAAGGAACTGCCAGACGCTTTTCTGCGCCGCTGTGTCTTCCACTATATCGACTTCCCTGACCAGACCCAGATGGAGGCCATTCTCCGTGTCCACTTCGGCGATCTGGAAGAAGCTCTGGTCCGGCAGTCCCTGGCGGCCTTTTACTGGCTGCGGGAGCTGCGGGGCATTGAGAAAAAGCCCTCCACCTCCGAACTGGTGGATTGGCTGCGGGCCCTCATCGCCGGCGGCGTGGCCCCGGAGCGCATCGAAAAGGAGATCCCCTTTGCCGGTGTCCTGCTGAAAAAGGACAAAGATCTGCGGACACTGCGCAAGGTCAAGGGGTAAGCCATGTTCGCCGCGTTTTTTTACCTGCTGCGCCAGCGGGGGCTCAACGTCTCGCCGGACCAGTGGATGACGCTGCTGGAGGGCATGGAAAAAGGGCTGCACCGCTCCACCCTGACGGGGTTTTATCACCTCTGCCGGGCCATTGTGGTCAGCAGTGAAACGGAATTTGACCGCTTTGACCAGGCGTTTCTGGAGTTTTTCAAGGATGTGCCCTACACCGGGGAGCTGCCGGAGGAGCTGCTGGACTGGCTGGAGCATCCCAGCGAGGATCTGCGCCGCGCCATTGAGGATCTGCGTGCCGCCGGCTTCCCGGATGAGGACCTGGAGTCCCTTTTGAAGCTGCTGGAAGAGCGGCTGAAGGAGCAGACGGAGGAGCACAACGGCGGCAATTACTGGGTGGGCACCCAGGGCCGCACCCCCTGGGGCAACAGCGGCTGGCACCCCAACGGCATCCGCATCGGCGGGCAGTCCACGCACCGCACCGCCATGATGGTGGCGGGGGAGCGGAAATTCCGGGACTTCCGCAAGGACAACACCCTGGATACCCGCCAGTTCCAGATGGCCTTCCGCACACTGCGCCAGCTCTCCGCCCAGGAGCGTGGCGCCGACCGGGAGCTGGATGTGGACGCCACCATCCACGACACCTGCGAGAACGCGGGGCAGCTGGAGATCCGCTATAAAAATCCCCGGCGGAACACGGTGAAGGTATTGCTGCTGATGGACTCCGGCGGCTCCATGGACTATTACGCCGCGCTGTGCAGCCAGCTATTCCAGGCGGCCATCAAGTCCAACCACTTCAAAGAGCTGCACACCTATTATTTCCACAACTGCGTCTACGGCAACGTCTACAACGGTCCCCGCCTGTGGCAGGACGGCGAGACGCCTACAGAGTGGCTGCTGCAGAACTTTGACGCCGAATACAAGGTCATCATCGTGGGCGAC
Source organism: uncultured Oscillibacter sp. (assembly GCA_964519775.1). Lineage (GTDB taxonomy): Bacteria > Bacillota > Clostridia > Oscillospirales > Oscillospiraceae > Oscillibacter. Next base: position 6,924 of record CAZFJB010000030.1, on the reverse strand, counting down.
GCCGCCATGAACCCCTATGAGTTGCGGGAGCGGCAGTACGACTGGCGGACGGGGCACCGGGGCCCCTCGGGCCTGGAATGGCTGGAACTTTTGAAGAAGCACTTCCCCTATCTCGTCTGGCTGAACCCGGAGCCCCTGCCCGCCCGGCCGGACTACTGGGGCCAGACCCACTGGCAGTTGGCCCAGCTGTTCCCCATGTTCGACCTGTCCGCGGAAGGACTGGAGCGGGGCATGAAGCGGCTGATGACAAAATAGCCGCGCGATCGCTGTTTTATCTTTTATATCCTTTCAAAAAGTCCCCGCCGGCGGCGGGGGCTTTCATTTTGGAGCCAAGGTCGGCGTTTTGGAGTGGATGATCCCCCGCCGGTCTGGTAGGATACAGTCAAAGAGATCCCCACCCCCTGGATCTCCGAGCGTTAGACTCCTCTAACCAAAGATCCCCGTTATCCCGGGCGCCGCGCGCCTTCGCCGGCGCTCCGCCTGGGGCGGGAACCTCAGAAAGGAGGCTGCCCCATGTCCGAAGAGCATCTGGTCCGCCAATGCGCGCCGACCCTGGCCGGTATCAAGTCCGGCACCATCTTCCCGGTGTCCTTCACCTCCCTGCCGGAGCTGACGGAGGAGATCCGGGCGCTGAACCGGATCCTGGTGCCAAAGGGACTGCGGCTGCTGCCGCTGCGGTATCAGGGCGAGACGGCGCTGCTGTATCTCTACCGCCCATCGGAACTGCGGCGGGACTTGGGCGACACGCTGGCGGAAACGCTGCTGCGCGCCGCCGGTTATCCGGAGGATAGCTGCGAGCGGCGGGTGGCGCACCTGGCCAAGCGCTTTCAGGAGGGGGCGGAATTTCCCCATGAGGTGGGTCTGTTTCTCAGCTACCCGCCCCCGGACGTGCAGGGTTTTATTGAAAACCGGGCCGTCAACTATAAGTGCGCCGGACTGTGGAAGGTCTACGGCGACGTGGACCTGGCTCAAAGCCTGTTCAAAAAATTCCGAACATGCACCGATATCTACCGTGAGCTCTGGCGCTGCGGGTCCCGCATCGACCAGTTGGCTGTCGCGGTCTGATATACCAAACGCCGCGGCTTTGCCGCAGGCATACGTTCAAAGAAAGGAGGACCAATAGCATGAAGAAAGCACTTGTGATCTACTGGAGCGGCACCGGCAACACCAAAGCCATGGCGGAAGCCGTTCTGGTGGGCATGAAGGAAGCCGGCGGGGAAGGTGCCCTGCTGGAACCCGGCCAGGTGGATGCTTCCACCTTCAGCGGCGTAGACGCCGTGGCCCTCGGCTGCCCCGCCATGGGGGCCGAAGTCCTGGAGGAGATGGAATTTGAGCCCATGTTCGAGGGCTGCAAAACCAGTCTGACCGGCAAGCGTGTTGCCCTCTTCGGCTCTTACGGCTGGGGCGATGGTGAATGGATGCGCTCCTGGGAGAAAAACTGCGACGACACTGGGATCTCTCTTGCCTGTGACAGTGTGATCTGTCAGGAGACCCCTGATGAGGACGCCCTGTCCGCCTGCCGTGCCCTGGGCAAAGCCCTGATGGAATGACCGCCTATACACCTCCATTTTTCTTGATCTTCCTGATTTCCTTTTTTCCTATCTTCTATCTCACTCATTTTTACTGTTTTTTTCGTCGTTTTCCCTGCCGGAGGCTGACCACCTTCGCCGCGGAAAGAGCGGATGGGGCCGCTCTCTCCACGAAAAATGCCATTTTATGACGCAGGACCGGCCCGCCTTTCGGCGGGCCGGTTTTGTTCCCCCCCGTTCCGATTCATCGGTCCTTTTGTTTCCGTTTAGCGGTATTTTGACGAAAGGGGTTGCTCATTCGGATCTGTTTTTTCACATTTTTTCCAAAAACGAATTTGGCCTATTGACAGCTTAGCGGTAAGGTGTTACCCTTGTAGCCAAGAAAAACGAACCGGACCTCCGGGGACGGAAAGGAGACGCACCCACATGATCGCTACTCGTTTTGGTATGGAGATGTGCATGATGGACATGGGGATGATGCTCATGCCCACGCTTTTGTGCGCCTCCGCCAAAAAACTCTCCGAAGTGTAAAACGGCCACAGGCCGATCGAAGAGCGGAAAGCGGCGACGCTTCCCGCTCTTTTTGTTTTCCCTTCGGGCAGGCTCCGGCAGAGCGGGATGTTCGCGAGAAAGAAGGATTTTATGATCAAGCTGGAACACATCAGCAAGACCTTCGGCAATGCCCATGACGGCGTACAGGCCGTTAAGGATGTTTCTCTTACCATCGAGCAGGGCGAGATCTTCGGCATCATCGGCTTCTCCGGCGCCGGCAAGTCCACTCTGGTGCGCTGCATCAACCTGCTGGAGCGGCCCACCTCCGGCACCGTCACAGTAGACGGCCAGGAGCTGACGGCCCTCTCCGAAAAGGAGCTGCGGCAGGCCCGCAAAAAGATCAGCATGATCTTCCAGGGCTTCAACCTGCTGATGCAGCGGACGTGTTTGAAAAACGTGTGCTTCCCCATGGAGCTCTCCGGCGTTCCCAAGGCCCAGGCTGAGAAAAAGGCGCTGGAACTGCTGGATCTGGTGGGTCTGAAGGAAAAGGCGGAGGCCTATCCCTCTCAGCTCTCCGGCGGTCAGAAGCAGCGGGTAGCCATCGCCCGGGCACTGGCCACCGATCCCAAAGTTCTTCTCTGTGATGAGGCCACCTCCGCTCTGGACCCCACCACCACCGCTTCCATCCTCTCCCTTTTAAAGGAGCTGAATCAGAAGCTGGGCGTCACCGTGGTCATCATCACCCATCAGATGAGTGTGATCGAAGAGATCTGCACCCGGGTGGCCATTCTGGATGACGGTGTTGTCGCCGAGGAAGGCCGGGTGGAGGACATCTTCGCCCACCCCACCACCGATGCCGCCCGCCGGCTGGTGTATCCCGGCGGTGTCAGCGTCAAGCAGTATCCGGCAGGCACCCACGCCGTCCGCGTTTCCTTCAACGGCGGCACCGTGTACCAGCCCCTCATCGCCTCTCTGGCCATCGACTGCGGCGTGAAGGTCACCATCCTGGGCGCCGACACCCGCACCATTGACGGCAAGGCCTTCGGCACCATGCTGCTGGGGCTGCCGGACGATCCCAACGATGCCGCCAAGGCCCTCAGCTACATCCGGGCCCAATCCCACATCACTGCCGAGGAGGTCGAATACCATGCTTGATACCATTTCCGCTTTCTGGGCTGACTACGGCTCCGTGCTGACGGAGGGCACCGTGGACACCCTGATCATGGTGATCGTCTCCACGCTGTTTGCCTATCTGCTGGGTCTGCCTCTGGGCGTGGCCCTTACCATCACCCAGCCCCACGGCATCCGCCCCAACAAGACCGTCAATCAGGTCCTTGGCTGGATCGTCAACGTGGGCCGCTCCATTCCCTTCGTGATCCTGATGGTTGCCATCATGCCCTTTACCAAGCTGATCGTGGGCACCAAGATCGGCATCAAGGGTGCCATCGTTCCCCTGGTGGTCTCCGCCGCTCCCTTCATCGCCCGCATGGTGGAAACCTCCCTGGCGGAAGTGGACGCCGGCGTTGTGGAAGCCGCTCAGTCCATGGGCGCGTCCACCTTCCAGACCATCTGGAAGGTCTATCTGCCGGAGGCAAAGCCCTCCCTGGTGCTGGGCGGGGCCATCTCCATCGTTACCATTCTGGGCTACACCGCCATTGCCGGCACCGTGGGTGCCGGCGGCTTAGGCGACATCGCCGTGCGGTACGGCCACCAGCGAAACGTCCCCTCCGTCATGTGGGTCACGGTGGTGTTCCTGGTGATCCTGGTGCAGATCGTGCAGTCCGTATTCAGCCTGCTGTCCAAGAAGATCGACAAGCGGCTGAGATAACTCAGCGTGTCGAAAGAGCGTTTTCGCCCCGCCGAGTCAGTTTTGGGAACTTTGAAAACTTCCCAAAACGATTGATTTGAATAGCGCAGGAAACCCTGATAAGTTTCCCGCACGCTCTTCCTTTTCGTTGCAGAAATCTTACTGCTTTATCGACCGTCTCTAATATAATTATCCCTTTGTTTTCATCGCCTGTCATGTTATTCTCCGTGCACAAGGGTAATTCCGGCAAGCGCTTGAAAGATACATCCCTTCCCGATACATCTTATATTAAAATTGGAGGAAAAGAACATGAAAAACAAGATCTTCGCCGCCATTCTGGCTCTGTCTCTGGCCCTGTCCCTCACCGCCTGCGGCGGCAGCAAAACGGAGACCCCCGCCGCTTCTGGTTCCGCCGCCCCCGCTGAAACTCCCAAGGAGACCGTCACTCTGAACGTGGCCGCCTCTCCCACGCCCCATGCTGAGGTCCTGGAGCAGTGCGTGGACATCCTCAAGGAGCAGGGCATCGACCTGCAGATCCACGAGTACAGCGACTATGTGATCCCCAACACCGCCGTGGAGGATGGTGAGGAGGACGCCAACTACTTCCAGCACATCCCCTATCTGGATGACTTCAACGCCACCCGTGGCACCCATCTGGTGAGCGTGGCCGGTGTTCACATCGAGCCCATGGGCATCTATGGCGGCAAGACCGCTGCTCTGGCCGACCTGCCTGACGGCGCTTCCGTGGCCGTGCCCAACGATGCTACCAACGAAGGCCGTGCCCTGCTGCTGCTGGAGGCCCAGGGTCTCATCAAGCTGACTGACAGCTCCAACCTGGCCGCCACCCCCAAGGACATCGCTGAGAACCCCAAGAACCTGACCTTCACCGAGGTGGAAGCCGCTCAGCTCCCCAGCATCCTCTCTGAGGTCGACATCGCCGTCATCAACTCCAACTACGCTCTGGGCGCCGGCCTGAACCCCACCACCGACGCACTGGCCGTGGAGTCCGCCGACTCCCCCTATGTGAACGTGCTGGTGTGCAAGGAGGGCAACGAGAACAACGAGGCCATCCAGGCTCTGGCCGCCGCTCTGGCTTCTGACACTGTGAAGAATTTCATCGCCGAGAAGTACGAAGGCGCCGTTCTGGCCGTTGGCTGATCCCCGAATCGTATATTCAAAAGAGGCTCCCGCCTGTCGGGAGCCTCTTTTCCGCGTCTGGTCGGATTTTCTCTGGTATCCCGCCGAAAAATATGATATGATAGCGCCAAGGATCCAAACCGCCGCATACGGCGGAAAACAGTTTGAAAGGGGCAGATCTTTATGGGACTGATCAAAGCGATCACCGGTGCCGCCGGCGGCGTGCTGGCCGACCAGTGGAAGGAATACATTTACTGTGAGGCGCTCCCCGCCGACACGCTGGCGGTAAAGGGCAAAAAGAAGGTCACCGGCCGCTCCAGCAACACCAAAGGCGATGAGAACATCATCACCACCGGCTCCGTCATCGCCGTGGCGGATGGCCAGTGTATGCTGATCGTGGACCAGGGCAAGGTGGCGGAAGTCTGCGCCGAGCCGGGCGAATTTGTCTATGATGCCTCCACAGAGCCCAGCATTTTCGCCGGCTCTCTGGGGGAGAGCATCGGCAAAGTCTTTGGCAACATCGGCAAGCGCTTCACCTTCGGCGGCGAGGCCCCCAAGGACCAGCGGGTCTACTTTATCAACACCAAGGAGATCATCGGCAATAAATACGGCACCGCCTCCCCCGTCCCCTTCCGGGTGGTGGATCAGCGGGCCGGTATCGACATCGACGTGGGGATCCGCTGCTTCGGTGAGTACAGCTATAAGATCGCCAACCCCCTGCTGTTCTACACCAATGTCTGCGGCAATGTCACCCAGGACTACACCCGCTCCAATCTGGACAGCCAGTTGAAAACAGAGCTGCTCACCGCCCTTCAGCCCGCCTTTGCCAAAGTCAGCGAGCTGGGCGTGCGGTACTCCGCCCTCCCCGGCCACACCATGGAGATGGCGGAAGCCCTCAACGACATCCTCACCAAAAAGTGGCGGGAGCTGCGGGGTCTTGAGATCGTGTCCTTCGGCGTCTCCAGCGTCACCGCTGACGAGGATGACGAGAAGATGCTCAAGGAGCTGCAGCGCAACGCTGCCTTTATGGACCCCACCCGGGCAGCAGCGCATCTGGTGGGTGCGCAGGCCAGCGCCATGCAGGCTGCCGCCGCCAACGAAAACGCCGGTCCCGCCATGGCCTTTATGGGCATGAACATGGCTCAGCAGGCCGGCGGCACCAACGCCCAGAACCTCTTCCAGATGGGCCAGCAGCAGGCGGCCCAGCCCGTTCAGCCCGCTGCCGCCCCTACCGCCGGGACATGGAAATGCGCCTGCGGCAAGGAGAATACCGGCAAATTCTGCGTGGAATGCGGCGCCAAAAAGCCGGAGGACGGCTGGAAGTGCGCCTGCGGCGCTGTGAACCGCGGCAAGTTCTGCCCCGAGTGCGGCGCGAAAAAGCCCGCCGGTGTGCCCCAGTACAAGTGCGACAAGTGCGGCTGGGAACCTGCCGATCCCACCAAGCCTCCCAAATTCTGCCCTGAGTGCGGCGACCCCTTTGATAACGGCGACCTGAAATAAACCAAGCGTGGCGCCGCGGGCTTTTTCAGCCGCGGCGCCACGCGTCGGATCCGAGAGGAGGATTCAGTATGCCCACACAAGTAAAGGAATTAAAATGCCCCGCCGGTACCGCGCCCCACCACTTCTCAGAGAACACCGGACGGCTGGAGTGCGATTACTGCGGCAGCAGCTACACCGTGGCGGAGGCGGAGGCCTTCAGCGAGGAAAAGGAGGCCCAGGCGGCAGAGGCCTTTGAAAAAGCCACCCGGGACGCCAAGGAAACCGCCCAGAGCTGGGACGCCCCGGACGCCCAGAGCGACTGGGGCGAGGAGGGCGCCCACCTGAAAACCTATTCCTGCCCCTCCTGCGGCGCGGAGCTGATCTGTGACGAGGCCACCGCCGCCACCTCCTGCCCCTACTGCGGCAACAACACCATTATCCCCGGGCAGTTCCACGGGGCCCTGAAGCCGGATCTGGTGA
>CAZFJB010000029.1:0-9632 GCA_964519775.1 uncultured Oscillibacter sp. | reverse complement strand
AATTCATCCCTAAGCGCCTTTTCTTTTGACCATGAATGGCCGTTTTCTTTTCGGCAAGACGAAAAGAAAATGGGGATTCAATCCATGCGGCGGAACGCCGCATTTCAAGTGGCCAAAGCCCACCTTATTCCCTCTTTTTGCAAAGCAAAGAAAATGAGAAGGGCATCTTTGCGATGGAACATCGCGTTTTTAAGTCATTTTATAAAATGAGGGCAAAAAATGCCATTGACTGAACATGAAAAAACCGGCGTTGTCTGGTACACCGCCGACCTTTTAAATACCCCCCACGGTTTTTCCACCCGGAAGGGCGGTGTGTCCCCCTCGCCGTGGGACAGCCTGAACCTTCGCCCCGGACAGGGGGACGGCCAGGACCTTCTGCTGGAAAATTACCGCCGCTTTTTCGCCGCCATCGGCGCGGATGAAAGCCGTGCTGTTCTCTCCCAGCAGACCCATACCGCCAACATCCGCCGTGTCACGGAGGCCGATGCCGGCAAGGGACTGATCCGCCCCCGGGATTACACGGATGTGGACGCCCTCATCACCAACGTGCCGGCTCTGGCGCTGACGGTGTTTTCCGCCGACTGCGGCACCATCCTGCTCCACGACCCGGTGCATCGGGCCGTAGGTGCCGTCCACGCCGGATGGCGTGGCTGCGCCGCCGGCATCGTGGAGAAAACGGTGCAGGCCATGGCGGAGGCCTACGGCAGCCGCCCAGCCGATCTGCTGGCGGCGCTGGGCCCTTGCATCGGGCCATGCTGCTTTGAAACGGATAGCGACGTGCCCGACGCCATGCGGGCGGCGCTGGGTGCGGAGGCAGAGCCTTATATTGAATCCCGCGGCGCCAAATTCCATGTGGATCTGGCGGGGCTGAACCGCCAATGGCTGCTGCGGGCGGGCCTTGCCCCGGCGCGCATCGCCATCTCCGATCTCTGCACCGCCTGCCGTCCCGATCTGTTCTGGTCTCATCGGAAAATGGGAGATCAGCGGGGCGTTCAGGCTGCCATCATCGCTTTGGAGGCTTGCCTATGAAACGCCTTGCTTCCCTGTTCATGGCACTGGCGCTGCTGTGCCTCCCGCTCACCGGCTGCGCCCAATATGACGAGGACACCGGGGCGGAGGAGCTGCTCTTCCCCATGGAGGAAACGCCTCCCGCCCAGACGGAGCTCGCTCTGCCCGCCGCCTTCTCCCTGCCCTATCTGGCGGGTCAGCCCCTCAATCCTCTGACCTGTCCCGACGGGATGCAGCAGACCATCGCCTCCCTTTTGTACGAGGGACTGTTCCACCTGGATCAGGCCATGGAGCCCCAGCCGCTGCTGTGCGCCTCCTGGAGCTATGACCCGGAGGACCTGACCTACACACTGGAGCTCCGCTCCGACGTCGTTTTTTCCGATGGTGCCCCCCTGACCGCCGCCGACGTGAAAGCCACCCTCACCGCCGCCCGCTCCTCCCCCCGGTATCAGGAACGGCTGGCGGATGTGAAGTCCATCTCCGCCGGCGGGCAGACTCTGACCCTGACTCTGAGCCGCCCCAACACCGTTCTTCCGGCTCTGCTGGACATCCCCATCCTTCGCTCCGGCACGGAGAAAAGTGACATTCCCACCGGCACCGGCCCCTATCTCTACGATGGCAGCGGCACCCCCTGCCTGATCGCCAGCCAGAACTGGTGGCAGCAGGCGGAGCAGCCGGTGGAGCGTATCGTTCTCACGGAAACGGCGGATTGGGATGCCATGGCCTACCGCTTTGCCTCCCGGGATGTGCAGCTCATCGTCACGGATCTCACCGGCACCGACTCCGTGACCGTCTCCGGCAGTGTCCGCTGTGTGGACGCTGACACCACCGTCATGCAGTATCTGGGCATCAACACCGCTGCAGCGCCTTTGGACAACGCCGCCTTCCGCCGCTGCCTCTCCCTGGGACTCAACCGCAAGGGGCTGGTCAGCGGGCTTTTGTCCGGCCATGCCAAGGCGGCGCAGTTCCCCATCTCCCCGGCGTCTCCCCTCTATCCCTCAGAGTTGGAGATCCCCGGCTCCGCCACCGCCTTTTCCGAGGCGCTGGCAGACTGCGGGGCTCTGCCGGAACGAACGCTGCGGCTGCTGGTGAACGAAGAGAATCCCTTCAAGGTCTCCATCGCCCGGCAGATCGCCGCCCGCTACACCGCCGCCGGACTGGCTGTGGAGGCCGTGGTCCTGCCCTGGGAGGACTATACCGCCGCCCTGGCCGCCGGTGACTTTGACCTCTATTACGGTGAGGTCCGGCTGACGGCGGACTGGGACGTATCCGCCCTTTTGTCGGAGGGCGGCGCGCTGAATTACGCCGGCTGGAGCGAGACACGCTGCCAGCCGCTTCTGGAGCTTTGCCGCTCCTCCCCGGAGCGGGAGAACGCCGTCTCCACGCTGTGCCGGTATCTCCAGAATCAGGCTCCCATTCTGCCGGTCTGCTTCAAAACCGTCTCCCTGCTCTATGAAACGGACGTGCTGGAGGGCCTCTCTCCCACCGCCGCAGAGCCGTTTTACGATCTGAGCGGCATCACCGTTCACCTGAGCGCCTCCTGACAGACAGGCAAACCATCTCAAATGTCCCATGGAAAAGGTTCCTTGCGTGACATTTGGGACGGTTTTTTGTAAAATAAAAGCAGAATGAAAACGAGGTGAAGCAAATGCGTGACATTGGAAAAAACATCCGGGATCTGCGGACGCGGCGTAACTGGAGCCAGGACGAGCTGGCGGAGCGGCTGTTTGTCACCCGGCAGACCGTCTCCAACTACGAAAATGGCCGCACCCGGCCGGACGTGGAGCAGATCCTCCGCATTGCGGAGGTATTCGGCACCGATGCCAACGCCGTGCTCTACGGTCCGCCCGCTCCAGAAGGGCGGAGAAGCGCCCGCCTCCGCGCGGCGGTAGGCGGTGGGCTGGTTCTGGCGCTGTGGGCGGTGTACTTCTGGCTGCTGCTACCGCTGGCGAAAAACACACAGTCTCTCCGTTATGACCCCTCCTATGCCATGCTGCTGGGCTGCGCCGTCAAGCCGCTGCTCCTGCTGCTGACCGGTTGGGTCCTCTCTCAGCTCCTTCTTCTGTTCGTGACCGTCAGGCTGCCCCAAAAGCCGTGGGTGCGCCGTGTTCGCCGGGCACTCTTCGCCGTATCCCTCTATGCGATTTTGATCCCTGCCGCGATCTATTGTCTGGTCCGTTTTGGCGGCTCGCTGCCGATCACCGGATACTGGCGGCTGCTGTACACGCTGCTCCTGCTCAATATCAAAGTGCCCTTCCTCTATTCTCTGCTTGGTGCGGCGCTGGGGTTGCTGGCCCTCCCACCGGAGCATGGCAATACTTCCTCTTCCACATCATAAACAGACCCCGCCGGGAGCATCACTCCCGGCGGGGTCACTTCGCTTCACTTCCGGTTCGCCTTGCCGGTGATCTCTTCCACCGTGATCCGCCAGACAGCCGTGGCGTCAAGGCAGCTTTCAAAACCGCCCCGCCCCTCCGGATTCTCCGGTGCCAGCTTGCGGCACAGCAGCCGAAGAGCGTGGATCTTTTCCTCCGGCTCCGTCACCTCCGCCGCCGTGCCACGCAGAATGGCGGAAGCGTATCGGGTAGTCAGCGCCGGCTGATCGATGGTCGGCCCATCTTCCACACAGGTGAGGCATACCCGGCTCCGGCAGCGCAGACAGTCCGCCTTTTTGCCTTCCAAAGCGCTGTGAAAATAGACGCTGTAGCCCTCCCGCGCGAAGTTCAGCGGCACACCATAAGGCATCCCCGCTTCATCCAGCATGGACAGCACTCCATAGCCGCACCTGTCCACGATCTCCCATGCCTGTTCCGGCGTCAGTTCCCGGTCTTTTCTGCGCATAGCGTCTCCTCCTGTTGTTCCAGCAGTTTCAGTTTTTCGCCGCGGGGCAGCTTTTTAATGGCCGCCTCCCGCCGGAGGGCAGCGGAACGGTCTGCCGCCATCTCCGTATACGCCAACGATACCGGCAGGCGGCTGCGGGTGTACTTTGCGCCTTTGCCGCTTTGGTGGGTCTCCAGCCGGCGCCGCACATCTGTGGTGGAACCGGTGTAAAGGCTGCCGTCTCCGCAACGGAGCATATAGACATACCAGGCCAACCCCCTCACCCCCTCCCGATCATCTTAGCACACCCGGCCCGCCGCCGCAAGACATAGGGACTTCCCCTTCTCTCATAAAGGTGAACAGGAGGTGTGTGCCTATGATCTCTGCCGCGCTGATGCTTTTTGCCAATACCCTACTGCTTTCCCTTCGTCTGGACCGGGGCAGTTCCTTTCCCCGCCCGCTCTCCGCCACGGAAGAGCGGGCCTGGCTGGATCGGCTGGCCCAGGGGGACCCGGAGGCCCGCAGCGTCCTGATCGAACACAATCTGCGCCTGGTGGCCCATATCGCCAAAAAATATTTCGTGCAGACCGCTGACCAGGACGATCTGATCTCCATCGGCACCATCGGCCTCATCAAGGGTATCTCTACCTTTGATCCCGCCAAGGGTGCCCGCCTGGCCACCTACGCCGCCCGGTGTATTGAAAATGAGATCCTTATGTATTTCCGCTCGCAGAAAAAGCTGCAGGGGGAGGTGTCTTTGTCGGAATCCATTGAGTCAGACCGGGAAGGCAACGCTTTGCAGCTCATCGATGTTATCGGCGTGGATGACACCATGCTGGAGGATCTCTACGACCGGGACAGTGCTCTGCGGCTACGGCGGCTGGTAACTCAATGTCTCACCCGTCGGGAATCGGAGATCATCCGGCTGCGCTACGGTCTGGGGGGCACGGTTCCCCTGACTCAGCGGGAGATCGCCGCCGCCTTCGGCATCTCCCGGAGCTATGTATCCCGCATTGAAAAGCGGGCGCTGGAAAAGCTGCGGGAGGAATTAGAAAAGCCGGCGACTACATAAGCGGCCTTATTCTGGCAAATTCCCGCCTATCGGCAAGATAAAAGCACCCTGTTTCTTCAAAACAGAGTGCTTTTATCTTCTCTCCGCAAAAGGGGCTTATTTCAGCAGCAATTCCTCCACCCGGCTCTCGCCATAGACCGAGATGTCGTTTTCCCGCAGCAGCGCCGCCGTCACGCCGTCCCCCGCCGTCAGGGTGCCGGAGAAGGTGCCGTCGTAGATCTGCCCGCAGCCGCAAGAAGGGCTGCGCTCCTTCAGCACCGCCGCCTCACACCCCAGCATCCGGCACAGTTTCAGGGCACATTCCGCGCCCCGGCGGTACTGCTCCGTCACGTCCGCGCCGGTGTTCATCACGACCCGGTCCCCCTGCCGCTCAGAGGGGTTCCGGGGCGTGGGCAAACCGCCAAGCTGCTCCGGGCACACCGGTACCAAGGTATGCCGCTCTGCCAGTCTTGCCGCCCAGGGCTGGGTCTTGGTGGCTCCGTCATACCGGCAGGGCAGCCCCAAAAGGCACGCTGAGATCAAAATTTTCATATCCACGCTCCTATTTTCCGCCGCCCATGGCCCGGTATTCCCGTTCCAGCTCCCGATACAGCCGCTCCGGCGTCCAGCTTTGGTTCACCGGCGTCATCACCGCTTTCAGCCCGGTGACGCCTGCCTGCCGCAGATCCGCCAGCAGACCGTCCAGCTCCCGCTCCAGTCCGCAGAACACAAGCATCTTGCCCATGGGGACCAGTGAACGGTTCCCGCCGCCCCGCTTTCCCCGGGCCAGTTCCTCCAGGGTACAGCCCCAGCTTTCCCGGGAAACCGTCACGGCTTCCGCCCCCCATTTCTCCGCCGCGCTGACAGCCCTCAAGATTTCCGGCAGGTCCTCAAATCCAAACAGCAGTACCTTTTTCATTCCTCGTGATCCTCCAACACCTTTCCATTCAAAACGGCCCGCTCCAGCTTCTCCCCATCGTAGCACAGCTTCAGGGAGAAAAAGGGGATCTGTTCATCCAGCAGCTTCAGGAAGATCCTGTCCCCGGCCCACATAGGCAGCTTCAAAAGCGCCTCCTTTTTGATCCAGGCCAGGTCCCCCTCGTCACAGGGGTGAGGCTCCCCCTCCCATGCGGTGGCTGTGAACAGATGCATATACTCTGTGGGCCACTGGGTGTTCACAAAGGTCACCAGACCCCGATAACGGTACTCCGTCAGCGTCAGCCCGGTCTCTTCTCGGCATTCCCTCAGAAGGCAGTCCTCCGGGCTTTCCCGGTCCTCAAATTTTCCGCCGATACCGATCCATTTATCACGGTTGGCGTCATGCTCTTTTTTGACCCGGTGGAGCATCAGGTACTCCTCACCCCGTTCCAGATAGCAAAGGGTCGATTGCAGCATATGCCCACATCCTTTCTCTTTCCATTATACACACATGACGGAAAAAATCAAAGCCCTGACACAGTCAGGGCTTTGCCGGAGTCGTTTATTCTCCCATCACCTGGAAAACGATATCCCGCACCCGGTCCCGGGTGTCACACTCCACCAGTGTCAGGTTCTGCCAGGGGCCGATGGTCAGCTGCCCCTCCAAAAAGGGCACCGTGATAAAGGGGGAAAGCAGCAGCGCCTTGATGTGGGAAGATCCGTTGTCATCGTGCCAGGTGTCGTGATGGTGATAGTGGATCACCCGGCCCTGTGCGTCCCGATAGGGGGAAAACTGGTCCATCGCCGCCTTGAGATCGTGGCCCACCAGCCCCGGTTCAAATTCCAGGGTGGTCAGCGCCGCCACGCCGCCGGTGGTGAACCCAGTGATGATGCCGCTGGACATTCCCGTTTCCCGGCAGGCTGCCGCCACCGCGCGGCGGAAATCCTCCGTCACGTCGATCATGCCCATGTGGGCCTTGGTATGATAGGTTTTCCGCTCTGTATAAACAGCCATACGCTCCTCCTTATCGCTATACCGCTCGGATACAGGACGGCCAGACACCGGCGCGGTATGCCGGCGCCTGGCGCGCGTTTATCTCACTTCATCCGGGATCTCAGCATCCACCGCCGCCCGGCCTGTCCGAATGGACTTGCACAGGGCGGAGATCGCCTTGTGCCGGGGATCGTTTTTGTATCGCTCCAGCGCCGCCTGATCTTCAAACTCCGAGATCAGCACCGCGTCATAGTCGCTATTCTCCGTGCCCCGGAGCACCTCGCAGCGCTTCAATTCAGGGATCGCGCCGTAAAGTCCCCGCAGTCCCGTGAGGAAGAGATCCCGCTCCGCCTCAGTGCCCGGGCGGAATTTCCACATGACGATATGCCGCAGCATCTTACACCCCGCGCTTTTCGTTATAGGCGGCCACACCCTTGCCCAGCAGTTCAATGGCACGGCGCAGGTAATCGCAGTTTTTCACATAGGCGATGCGGATCTCGCCGCGGCCCTTGGCGCTGTCGGCATAGAAGCCGCTGCCCGGCGCGTACATCACCGTCTCGCCGTTGTCCTCAAACTCCTCCAGCAGGAAATACTGCAGCTTTTCCGCGTCGTCCACCGGCAGCGTCACCATCATGTAGAACGCGCCATCCGGCACACGGAACTTCACGCCCGGGATCTGAGAGAGGGCCTCCGCCACCGTGTCCCGCCGCTTGCGGTACTCGTCCCGCACTGCCTGGAAATAGGCGGGCTCCACTTCCCGGTACATGGCGGCGGCGCCAAGCTGGTCCACCGTGCCGGGGCACAGACGACCCTGGCAGAGCTTCATGGCCTGGGCCATGAATTCCTTGTTCCGGGAGATCATGGCGCCGATCCGGGCGCCGCAGGCGGAAAATCGCTTGGAGACGGAGTCCACGATGATGACGTTTTCCTTCGCGTCCTCAAAGGTGCCGAAGGAGGTAAGGCCCTGTCCGTCGTAGAAGAACTCACGGTACACCTCGTCCGCCACCAGGAAGAGGTCATGCTCCTTAACGATGTCAACGATCGTCCGCATCTCCTCCGGCGTCAGCACCACACCGGTGGGGTTGCCGGGATTGGTGACCATGATGCCCCGGGTACGCGCATTGATCAGCGGCTCGATACGGTCCCGGTCAGCATAGCGGTAGCCCTCCTCCGCGGAGGTGGGAATGGGCTTGAGGGAACCGCCGGTCATATAGGCGAAGGTATTGTAGTTGGCGTAGAAGGGCTCCGGCACCAGCATCTCGTCCCCATCGTCCAGAATGGCCGCCAGCACGAATTCCAGGGCCTCACCGGCACCGGAGGTGACCAGAATGTCCTTTGTCTCCAGCGGCACATTGATCTTGGCGAAGTATTCCCGCACCGCCTCCAGATATTCCGGGATGCCGGGAGTGGGGGCATACTCCAGGGTTGGGGCCTTGAATTCACGCAGAGCTTTGTAAAACGGCTCCGGTGTCTTGATGTCCGGCTGGCCGATATTCAGATGATAAATGGTCCGGCCTGCTGCCTCTGCCTTTTCCGCGCAGGGATTGAACTGGCGCACCGGGGAGAGCTGACATTTCAGAACTTTGCTGGAAAATTTCATAGGGAAGCCCCTCCTTCATATCCCACAATGGGAAAATAAAATCGCCCCTGACTCCTGTCAGGGGCGAAAAACATTTCACGGTACCACCCTGATCTATCTCCGCCTGCGCACAGCGAAAATATCTCATGTCATCCTGTAACGGAGATGGACCGTCCCGCTCCTCACGGGCTGCTCCAAAGCGGCGTGCCGTCTCTCCTGCGCTGAGGGCTTCCACTGTCCCCTCTCGCTTGCCGCGCGGTGCGAAACGACTGACTTTGTCATTGCTTTTGTCGGTTTGAGTTAATTATAGCGGCTTTATCTTATTTGTCAAGGGGTAATCTGCACAGAAAAGGAACCGGGACACGGACAGTTGTTTCCGCGTCCCGGTCATCGTTATTCCTCATCCGTCTCAAAGGGAGGTTCCTCCCCCACCGGCACGCCGCCCATCCGCATCTCGTCCCACTGGGCGCGGGTGATGAGAAGCTGCCGGGGCTTGGACCCCTCAAAGGGACCCACGATCCCCCGGTCCTCCATCTGGTCCACCAGGCGGGCAGCCCGGGAATAGCCCAGCTTCAGCCGCCGCTGCAGCATGGAGACAGAGGCCTGTCCCGTTTCCAGCACCACGTCCACCGCGGCGGGCAGCAGCTCGTCCTCGTCGCTGCTCTCCGCCTCTGCGGCGGCGCCAGCGCCGCCCTTGGCGCTCTTGTTTTCCTTTTCCTGAACAGACTGCTCGATCTGGGCAATGACTTCCTGAGAGTAGTTGGCCTCGCCGGTCTGCTTGACGCTGTTGACCACGTCCTCGATCTCCTCCGGCGAGATAAAGCAGCCCACGATCCCCCGGTCCTCCATCTGGTCCACCAGGCGGGCAGCCCGGGAATAGCCCAGCTTCAGCCGCCGCTGCAGCATGGAGACAGAGGCCTGTCCCGTTTCCAGCACCACGTCCACCGCGGCGGGCAGCAGCTCGTCCTCGTCGCTGCTCTCCGCCTCTGCGGCGGCGCCAGCGCCGCCCTTGGCGCTCTTGTTTTCCTTTTCCTGAACAGACTGCTCGATCTGGGCAATGACTTCCTGAGAGTAGTTGGCCTCGCCGGTCTGCTTGACGCTGTTGACCACGTCCTCGATCTCCTCCGGCGAGATAAAGCAGCCCTGCACACGGGTGGGCTTTCCCTCACCCAGAGGGGCATAGAGCATATCGCCCTTGCCCACCAGCTTTTCCGCGCCGGTGGTATCCAGAATAATGCGGGATTCCAAAGAGGACGCCACAG
>CAZFJB010000028.1:7593-9684 GCA_964519775.1 uncultured Oscillibacter sp. | reverse complement strand
CTGGACGAGCCCACCAACGATCTGGACGTGATGACCCTCTCCATTCTGGAGGATTATCTGGAATCCTTCCCCGGCCCCATCCTCATCGTCTCCCACGACCGCTTTCTGCTGGACAAGCTGGCCCAGCAGGTCTTTGAGGTGCGGGACGGTCAGGTGCTGCGCTATTCCGGCAACTGGTCCGACTGGCAGGCCAAGCGGAAAGAGGAGGAAGCGCCTGTCAAAGCGGAAAAGCCCAAAGCGGCGCCGGAGCGCCCCCGGGAGAAAAAACTGAAATTCTCCTTCAATGAGCAGCGGGAGTTTGAGACCATCGACGCGGATCTGGCGGCGCTGGAACAGCGGCTCCGTGACTGCCAGGCGGCTCAGGGGGCGTGCGGCAGCGACTATGTGCGTCTGCAAGCCCTGCAAGTGGAGCAGGCGGAGCTGGAGGCCGCCCTGGAGGCCAAGACGGAGCGCTGGATGTACCTCACCGAGCTGAAGGAAAAGATCGACGCACAATCCTGAAAATAAATCCCGTTCAGCCGGAAAAATTCGGCAATATCCCTTGCGCGGGCGCGGGCAGGTCCTGTATAATAAAATAAAGATTTTGTTAAAATGGGAGGTTCGCTGTGAATACAACACCCCGCCATTACCCCCGCATTTTTCCCTGGACCATTGTGCTGGCCGCCGGACTGATGGTCATCGGCGTCAGCATGGGACATCCGGAGCAGATCCTGCCGGGTCTGTGGAAGATCATCACCATGCAGGATCTCCTCATCACGGACTATATCTACATTGCCGGTCCAGCCGCCGCCTTTGTCAACGCGGGGCTGGTGACCATGGTATCCATCTGCCTGATCTGGCTGGCCAAGGACCCCTTCAACGGCTTTACCATCGTGCAGATGGGACTGATGGCGGGCTTTGCCCTCTTCGGCAAGAACGTGTTCAACATCTGGCCCATTATTTTCGGCACCTGGCTCTATGCCCGGTATCAGAAGGAGCCTTTCTCCAAATACGCCTCCGTGGCCCTGCTGGCCACCTCCCTGGCTCCCCTGGTGAGCTATATGGCTCTGGGCAGCGTCCATGCCAGCCTCCCTCTGGGCCTTGCTACCGGCGTGGCCATCGGCTTTCTGCTGCCCTCCCTCTCAGCTTACACCTATAAGGTGCAAAACGGCATGAACCTCTACAACATGGGCTTCGCCTGCGGACTGCTGGCCATGATGATCGTCCCGGTGCTGACGGCCTTTGGCGACAAGCCGGACTCCGTCCTCTTCTGGTCCACCGGCTATAACCTCCACCTGGGGGTGGCCTGTGCCCTGCTGTGTCTGGCATTCATCCTGGCGGGCTTTTTCGGCTGCGGGCTGCCGGCCTGGGCCGTCTGGGCAGGCTACCGCCGGCTGATGACCACCACCGGCCGCGCGCCCAGCGATTATCTGCGTATGTTCGGTGCCGGACCGGTGCTGGTGAACATCGGCGTCAACGGCCTGATCGGCATTGCCTACATTCTGCTGGTGGGCGGCGATCTCAACGGCCCCACCCTGGGGGGCATCTTCACCATCATGGGCTTCTCCGCCTTCGGCAAGCACCCCAGAAATATCATCCCGGTCATGCTGGGCGTCTACCTGGGGGCCTATGGGATGCACTACGAGCCCAACTACCCCGCTTTGCAGTTAGCGGGCCTCTTCGGCACCACGCTGGCCCCCGTGGCCGGTCACTTCGGCCCTCTCTTCGGCGTGCTGGCGGGCTTCATCCACTCGGCCCTGGTGCTGCAGACCGGCGGCCCGGTGGCGGGGCTGAACCTCTATAATAACGGCTTTTCCGGCGGCCTCATCGCCATCGTGCTGTATCCCACGCTGACGGCCATCGTCCGCCACCGCCGGCCCAAGCTGCGGGACGCCGATTACTACGACCTCTTTGAAGGGGACCAGCCCATCAACATGGCCCACTGGCACACCCACCGTCCCGCCGTACTGGAAAAAACGGGGGATGGCCCCACGCTACACAGCCGGATGCGGGACGATGCCCCGGACAAAGAACAGTTCTGCCGGGAGGAGCGGAGCCAGGACAAAAACGCCCCCTGACCGCTCCAGCCTCAAAGCGGCACAAGCGGCATAA
>CAZFJB010000028.1:0-7493 GCA_964519775.1 uncultured Oscillibacter sp. | reverse complement strand
GCGCTTTTTTTGATTTATCGATCCTTTTTCAATCCGCCGGCGGTCAGGGCGGCGCCCACCGCCCCGGCGTACCGGCCATCCGGGTGGGCCATCACCGGAACGCCCAGCGCCTCAGACAAGGACTGGCGCAGATACGCAATGCCGCACAGCCCGCCGGTGAGGCAGACCTCCCGGCCCTCCGCCTGTAAGCGTCCCGCCTGGGCCGCCACCTTCCGCACAATGGAATCCACCACGGCGAAGGAGATGTTCTCCCGGGTCTCTCCCCGGCCAATGAGACTGATGACCTCCGACTCGGCAAAGACCGTGCACATGGAGCTGATGCTCACGCCGCTGCCTTTGGCGGCCAACTGGCACAGCTCCTGGGGCCGGAGGGAGAGGGTATTGGCCATGATCTCCAGAAATCGCCCCGTTCCGGCGGAGCACTTGTCGTTCATCACAAAGTCCCGGACCTGGCCGTCCTCCACCAGGATCACCTTGGTGTCCTGGCCGCCGATGTCGATAATGGCCAGATCCTGTCGCTCATGGAGGAAGCAGGCCCCCCGGCCGTGGCAGGTGATCTCCGTAACACACTTGTCCGCGAAGGGGACGGAGACTCTGCCGTATCCCGTGGCCACCATGGCGGCGTTGCCTGTGGTGATGCCCAATGTACCCAGTTTGGCGAGGATCTCCTGGGCAGTATCCACGCTGCTCCAGCCTGTGGGCTGCGCCAGCCGGTGCAGGATCTGCCGCTCCCGGTCCATGACAATGACCTTGGCGCAGGTGGAGCCGATATCGATGCCGACAAAATACTCCATACTCACAGAATTTCCATAAAAGCTTCCAGCCGAGTGGAGAGCTGGCCGGAATCGTTGGAGGAGTAGTCGGTCTCAATGGCGAGATAGGGGATGCCCAGCTCCTTTGCCAGCCGCTGGGTCTGGAAGGCTTCCACCGTGTAGGGCGTGCAGGCCTGCAGATTGATCTCCACAATGCCGTCCGCCTGGTATTCCTCCGCCAGCCGGGTGATGAGAGCCTTGCGCTTGTCGTTGGGGGTCATCACGGCGCAGCCGATCTCCAGATAGCGGGCGGCGATGGCCTCCACAATATCCTCCGCCTCGGTGTCCACCATCTGATAGGCGGCCTTGATGCCGCTGCAATTTTCAAAGCAGACCACCACGCCGCCGGTCTGCTCAATGGCCTGGACCGTTTTCTTCAGAACGCCGCCGATGGGGCAGCCGGTGATCAGGATGCGCTTGGCGTTCTTGTATTTGTCAGAGGGGGCAGCGACCACGCTTTGGCGCAGTTCGTTGATCCGGGCGATCCGCTCCTGGGAGTTGAACAGGAACCCGGCTCCCTCCAGTGTGGAGTAGAGTTCCATGCCGCCCATGGGAGGCGGGGTCTGCTTTTGCAGCTCCATCAGCGCCACCCGGGCCGCCCGCTCCTGGTTGCGGACCCGGGCCGCCTCCCGCAGGGCCTCATCCGTGATGGTGACGGAGAAGGTCTCCTCCAAATAGGCGATGAAGCGGCGCAGCTCCCCGGTCCAGAAGGCGGTGCAGTCCGGCCCCTGGGGCAGATGGAGGATGTAGGTGGGACGGATCTCATTGAGCAGCTCATACATTTTCTTCTTTCCGTCGCAGGTGGTCTCGCCCACGATCAGATCGGAGAAGTAGGTGTACGGGCACTTGTCAGATACGGCAAAACCGTAGCTGGACTTGATCAAGGGACACAGATTCTTGGGCAGGTGCTTTTCCGCGGCGGGGATGGTCTCATCGCTCATGCCGCACAGACTCACGGACACGAAGTCCGCTGCGTCCAGGATCTCCACCGGTGTGTAGGTGCAGAAGATCCCGGCCACCCGCTTTCCGCTCTCCTTGAGATCCTTTACCTTGAGAAAACCCGCGCGTCTGGCATCACTGAATTCCTGAAATCTTTCCGGCAGTGGACGTTCCATAGGCTTTGCCCCCTCTTACTCTGTCGGCGTTCCGCCGGACAGCCTCCACGGCCTTTCGGCAGTGGCGCGGAACCGGGCGAAATCGCCTGAAATGATGGTTTTATGATACGCCTGCCCTGTCAAAACGTCAAGAAAACCACTTATATAATCGAAAAAATGAATTTATTACAGAATCTGATCGTTTATCAGAATCAAAAAGCCACCCGCCGGATAGACGGGACAGGCTTGACCTTTCACCGCCTTTGTGGCATAATCATAATGATACATTTTACATCCTACATCGTTTTGATGCGAAAAGAAAGGCGGAGCGACACGCATGACTCCAAGTAAGATCGCCATTCTGACAGATTCCAGCGCCGATCTGCGCTGGGCGGAGGCCCGGGAGAAGCATATCTTTTTTGTGCCTCTGCGCATCCTCTGCCGGGACGGGGAATATCTGGACGGTGTGAACATCACCGGCCAGGACATCTACCAGCGGCTCCACGCCGGCGAACTGCCCCAGACCTCGCTGCCCCGGGTGGAGGATTTCGGCTCCAAGCTCCGGGAGATCTTTGACCTGGGCTATGACGGTGTCATTGCCGTCATGCTCTCCAGCGGGCTTTCCGGCACCTATAATCTGGCCCGCCTGGTGGCGGAGGAGTGCGCCCAGCAGGGCCGGGTCATGAAGGTGTTCGATTCCCTCAGCGGCTCTCTGGGCCTGGGGATGACGGTGATGCAGCTTGCCGAGGATCTTGAAAACGGCATGGACTGGACAGAGCTGACGGAGCGCCGTGCCCCCCAGCTCATTGCCAATACCTACCCCTTCTTCACGGTGGACACCCTGGAGTATCTGCAAAAGGGCGGTCGCATCGGCAAGGTGTCCGCCATGGCCGGCACCATGCTGCAGATCAAGCCCCTCATCACCTTCGCGCCTGACGGGCAGCTCCAGTCCATCGCCAAGGTCCGGGGCCGCCAGCAGGTCATGCGCAAGCTGCTGGAGCTGGTGCAGGACCGCCGGGGAGACCACCGGCGCTTCAATCTGGCAGTGGCCAACGGCGGCGCGCCGGAGGAGATGGAAAAGCTCCGCCATCAGGTGGAGGCGGCGCTGCCCGGCTGGGACCATTTCTGGGACGGCGAGATCGACGGCACCCTCAGCACTTATATTGGCGACGGGGTGCTGGGCGCGGCGGTCCAGGTGCTGGACTGATCGCCCATACAGAAGATACGGAACTGAAAGAGACTGTCGATAAAATAGTAAAGTTTCCGCACCGGGAGGAAAGGGGGCGCGCGGGAAAACCAGGAAGGTTGTCCTGCGCCTTTCAAATCAACGATCTTCAAAACTTTTTGAAGTTTTGAAAATTGCTTCAGCGGGGCGAAAAACTTTTTTCGACACGCTGAAGCGCCCTGGTGTCAGGGCGCTTTTCTTGCCAAAAGGAGGCCGAAAGAGGCAATGCTGGATATTTTTGAGATCCTGGGGCCGGTGATGGTTGGCCCCTCAAGCTCCCACACGGCGGGGGCGGCCCGCATTGGCCGCATGGCCCGCACACTGCTGGGGGAGCCGCCGGTGAAGGCGGACATCGGCCTGTACGGCTCCTTTGCCCAGACGGGAAAGGGCCACGGCACGGACCGGGCCCTGGTGGCGGGGCTTCTGGGCATGAAGCCGGATGATCTGCGCATCCCGGAGAGCTTTTCCGTGGCGGAGGAAGAGGGCCTGCGGGTGAGCATCCACCCGGTGGAGCTGCGGGAGGCCCACCCCAACACCGCCGTGCTGACGGTGGAGGGCGCCTCCGGCCGGCGGACCTGCGTACAGGCGGCGTCCACCGGCGGCGGACGCATCCGGGTGGACCGGCTGGACGGCGTGGACGTCTCCTTCACCGGCATCTTCCACACCCTTATCATCCGCCACCGGGACGTGCCCGGGGAGCTGGCCACGCTGACCCGGGAGCTGTCTGACGGCGGCATCAACATCGCCAACATGACCCTGGCCCGGGATCGCCGGGGCGGCAGTGTCATGACGATCTTTGAGATCGATCAGCCCGCCCCGCCGGAGGTCCGCCGCCGCCTGGAGCGGGTGGCCTGGGTGGAGCAGGTGATCTACTACGAAAGGGAGGACGAGTGACATGGCTTTGAATTCCATGGCGGAGATCCTGGAAAAAGCTGCCGTGGGAGGCGTTCCCTTCTGGCGTGTAGTGCTGGAAACAGACGTGGAGGAGCGGCAGGTAACGGAGTCGGCCTCTTTTGACAAAATGCGCCTGACCTGGCGGGCCATGCTGGAATCCGTGGCGAGCTACCGGGGAGACGAGGTCTCCCGCAGCGGCCTGATCGGCGGGGATGGCGCCCGGATGCGCCGCTATGCCGAGACGGACACGCCCTACAGCGGCCCTTATCTGCGGCAGGTCATCGCCACGGCCCTTAGCGTGGGGGAGTGCAACGCCTGTATGCGCAAGATCGTGGCGGCGCCGACGGCGGGGGCCTGCGGCGTGCTGCCTGCCGTGCTGGTGCCTCTCTATCAGGCGGGGCAGGCGGCGGAGGAGGATATTTTAAAGGCCCTCTACACCGCCTCCGGCATCGGGGCGGTCATCGGCTTCCGGGCCTGCATCGCCGGCGCCGCCGGCGGCTGCCAGGCGGAGATCGGCACGGCCTCGGCCATGGCGGCGGGGGCACTGGTGTCCCTCCGGGGCGGCACACCGGAACAAATCGGCCACGCCGTGGCCATGGCGCTGAAAAATCTCATGGGCCTTGTGTGCGACCCGGTGGCGGGACTGGTGGAGGTCCCCTGCGTGAAACGCAACGTGGTGGGGGCGGTCAACGCCGTGAGCTGCGCGGATATGGCCCTGGCGGGCATCACCAGCCGCGTCCCGGTGGATGAGGTCATTGACTGCATGGGCGAGGTGGGCCGCCGCATCCCCATGGAACTGCGGGAAACGGCCTTGGGGGGCCTTGCCGCCACGCCGACAGGCAAAGCGGTGAAGGAGCAAATGGAGCGGGAAGCCGCGAATTGAATTCCCCTCAAAAACTGACAAAAATCCCCCCAATCATATAAAATCAGGTCCGAAACGCATAGCGTTTCGGACCGTTTTTTGCCTCTTTTCAATTATTCCAGACCCAAAGCGCTCCGACCGCTGTCGCTCCAATAGGGCGATAGCGTGGCGTAGGGAATGTGGAATTCCTGGGCCCCCTCGGCGTAGGGGGCCAGCTCATAGGCGGAGAAGATCACGGTGAGACCGTCAGCGTCAAAGGCGGCGGCGCAGTCGCTGGCCCATTTTTCCATCGTCTCCCGGTAATCGCTCCAATAAATGTCGGAGATGGTCAGACCACCGTAGTTCGGGTCGTTTTGGAAGCGCTCCGCGGCCTGGGCCTCGATCATGTCCGCAATGGCCAGGGTAAAGGCCTGGGGGTCCTTGGCCAGTTCCGGGATGGTGAGGAAAATACCGCTGTCCAGATCGAAGTTCCAACTGAAATACACGGTGTTGGGGTGGGCACCGCCTAAGAAGCTGTAGTAGGTGGCGGCCACGCTGATAAGGGAGCCGGCGCGGTAGGCGGTGAAGGTCAGTTCCTCAGAATAGTAGAGATCCTCGCTGAACCAGTCGGGGTTTGCCTCGTAATGGCCTTTGGCACTGTCGATGATCTCGTCCGTGTTGTCCGTTTCCCGCCACTGGGCAAAGGCATCGTTAAAGGCCGCTGTCCGCTCCATGGCCGATCCCTGCACGGCGGTGGCGGGGGATTCGATGAGCACACCGTCGGAATATGCCTGAAGCTGGGGAAACGCGAAGGAAATGGTCATCAGCAGTGCCTCACCGTCGTCACTGTAGACGGACTCCTCATACCGCTCCGTCACCACCTCATAGGTGATCTCCTCGGCAGGCGTCAGCGGGACCAGGGCCGTCTCCGTCTCGCTGCCGGGAGATGGCTCCGGAACGGCGGGCGCGCCGGCGCCGCAGCCGGCCAAAAGGAGCAGAAGGCACAGTGTCGGAATAAGGAAGCGTGTTTTTTTCATAGGAAAACTCCTTTCGTGGTCTCCCGGCCCGGCGGACGCCGGGTGGGGGAGAACGATCAGATCAGGATGGGACCCTGCCGCCACAGTTCGCCACCTTTCGCGGCGGTCAGATCGGGATACGCCAGGGCGTACAGATCCGCCCCACGGCACTCCAGATCGAAGAGCCGCTGGGCCTCCGGCCCCAGGTGTCGAATGGCGGCGGGCTTTGTCACCACCGGGATGGGGGCGCTTTTCCGCATTTGGGCCAAGATCCGGCACCCCCGCTCGTTGGCGGCCAGCACCCGGAGATAGGGGACCTGCGCGGGCACGTCAGCCGTGGTCAGCCCCAGATAGGCCCGGAGAAGCATCCGTCGCAGACGGGCGTGGGCATACCGCTTGGCCTTTGCGGCGTCAAGGATCCCGGCCACGGAGACCGCCTCCCGGCTGGCGTTGTAGAGCCGGCGGCCAATACCTTCCCGCCCGGTGTCCAGGGCGTCAAAGTCCGCCTCCGTCATGGAGCGGAGCCGGGAGAGGATGGCGCGCTCACAGGCGGCGGAAAACACGGGGGCACGGCCTGCCGCCTCTTCACGCGCATAGACATCACGCATGGGCAAAGCCATGCGCCTCAAGGCTTCCGGGGTTTCCCCCAACTCCAGCAGACGGCGGATAGCGGAGGCGGAATAGCCTCCGGCTGCCCCCAACTCCGCGTCATGGGCGGCGCCGAAGCGGGGAATGGTGAACCGTTCGACATCCGCCCCCCGTTTCAGCAGGGCTCGGCTGTATTCGACAGCCAAATTGTTGTTGGGTTCGGCTAAAAGGGACGCTTTTCGCGGCGAGAGCAGCCGGGAGAGCCCCCGCTGCCGCGCGGCGGCGAAGCTGTCCCCCCGGTCCAGTTCCGCCCGCAGCGCCCGGTCATAGGCGGGGGTGGAGAGGGCCTGAGCCAGCTCCTCCAAAATTTGAGCGTTTCCGCACTCGCTGCCGAAGGCCAGCACGTCCAGGCACCCGGTGCCCAGCAGCACGTCCACGCCCCCCTGGGCAAAGCCCTCCGCCGAACTGACACACCAGGGCAGCGGCAGCTCCAAAATCAGATCTGCCCCGCTTTTGACGGCGGCCTCCGCCCGGGCGTGCCGCCGGAGGATGGCAAAGTCACCCCGCTGGACAAAATCGCCGCTCATGGCGCAGACGATACCGGTGTCCGGCCCGTATTGCGCCCGGACGGCCTCCAAAAGCCGCAGATGCCCATAATGCAGGGGATTATATTCTGTTATGATACCAGCGATCTTCACATTTGTCACCTCAAAGCGGTTACAAAAAAATGTCAATTCAGTAAAAATGGAGGTTGAAAGTCCGGGAACATCTGATATAATGGTAAAAGAGTCCTTGCGCAAATGACGCGAATTTCCCGTATATGACCATATTGTATCTTAATTATGGGAAGCTGACAAGGCTTTCCCCAAAAGAAAAAGGAGATCAAACGATGAACATTCTGGTTATCAACGCTGGCAGCTCCTCTCTGAAGTATCAGCTTCTCAATCCCGAGACCGGTGACCTGCTGGCCAAGGGCCTGTGCGAGCGCATCGGCATCGACGGCAAGTTCACCTACAAGCCCCA
>CAZFJB010000027.1:0-9883 GCA_964519775.1 uncultured Oscillibacter sp. | reverse complement strand
CCGAGCTGTCCTGGAGCCGCATCAAGAACCCCGCCGAGATCTGCAAGGTGGGCGATGTGATGGATGTGTATGTCATCTCCTTCGACGCCGAGAAGCACAAGATCTCCCTGGGTGCCAAGGACCACAGCGTGGATCCCTGGCAGATGTTCATGAACAAGTACGGCGTTGGCGATGTGGCTGAGGTCCGTATCGTGAAGCTGATGACCTTCGGCGCTTTCGCTGAGGTCGTTCCCGGTGTGGATGGCCTGATCCACATCTCCCAGATCGCTGACCGCCGCATCGAGAAGCCCGAGGACGTTCTCTCCGAGGGTCAGACCGTTGAGGCCAAGATCACCGCTATCGACGAGGAGAAGAAAAAGATCTCCCTGTCCATCCGCGCTCTGCTGGCCCCCGCCGCTGACGAGGCGGACGAGGAGCCCGTTGAGGAATAATCGATCCAATAAAGAGGAGCAGACCGTCCGGTCTGCTCCTTTTTTCCGCGCATAGAAGAAATTTGCGGTATTTTTCATCTTCCGCTTGCATTGACTTGATATATATGATAAAATTTTAACGATAAAAACAGCGCGCCCCAAAGCGCCTGAAACGATATGGAGGAATAAGCGGAATGAATTATCAGGAACTCTATCAACAGAAGCTGACCACGGCGGAAGAGGCTGTGAAAGTCGTCAAGTCCGGCGACTGGGTGGATTACGCCTGGTGCTGCAACCAGCCTGTGGCCCTGGACCGGGCGCTGGCGGCCCGGAAGGACGAATTGTTTGACGTGAAGGTCCACGGCGGTGTGACCATGTGGATGCCGGAGATCTGCAAGGCAGACGATGCCGGTGAGCATTTCACCTGGAACTCCTGGCATTGCAGCGGCATTGACCGGAAGATCATTGCCAAGGGCATGGGCTATTTCTGCCCCATGCGCTATTCCGAGCTGCCCCGCTTCTATCGGGACGGCAACGCCAAAACGGACGTGGCCATGCTGCAGGTGACGCCTATGGACGCCCACGGCAACTTCAGCTTTGCCCTGTCCGCCTCTCATCTGGGGGATATGCTGGAACACGCCAAGACCATCATTGTGGAGGTCAACCACAATATGCCCTGGGTCTATGGCCTCACCGGTTCCGAGATCAACATTCGGGACGTGGATATGGTGGTGGAGGGCGATGACCCCGCCATCGCCGCTATGGGTGCCGGCGCGCCCCCCACGGAGGTGGACCGCAAGGTGGCAGAGATGATCGTCAGCCAGATCCCCAACGGCGCCTGCCTCCAGCTTGGCATCGGCGGTATGCCCAACACTGTGGGCTCTCTGATCGCCCAGTCCGACCTGAAGGATCTGGGTGTCCACACCGAGATGTATGTGGACGGCTTTGTGGATATGGCCATGGCCGGCAAGCTCAGTGGCCGCCGCAAGACGCTGGACCGGGGCCGGCAGGTCTATGCCTTTGCCGCCGGCAGCCAGAAGCTCTACGATTACATCAAGGAAAATCCCGATGTCATGGCCGCCCCGGTGGACTACACCAACGATGTGCGGATCATCGCCCAGTTGGATAACTTCATTTCCATCAACAACGCCGTGGACATGGACCTCTTTGGTCAGGTGAACGCCGAGTCTGCCGGCACCAAGCATATCTCCGGCACCGGCGGCCAGTTGGACTTCGTCATGGGCGCCTACCTCTCCAAGGGCGGCAAGAGCTTTATTTGTATGTCCTCCACCATGACCACCAAGGACGGCACGGTGAAGAGCCGCATCCTGCCCACGCTGAGCAACGGCACCACCGTCACCGATCCCCGCTCCAGCATCCACTACATCGTCACGGAGTACGGTATGGCCAATTTGAAGGGCCTGACCTTCTGGGAGCGGGCGGAGGCCATTATCAATCTTGCCCATCCCGATTTCCGGGAGGAACTGATCAGATCCGCCGAGGAGATGCACATCTGGCGGCGGTCCAACAAGCGGTAAGCGGGAATTTATTTCTATACGATCGAATAACGAGCGGCCGTCCCATTGGGGGCGGCCGCTCGTGTTCTATTTTTAATTGTGTGGAGAGCCGACGGGCGCATACCGCTTGGTATCCGGCAGTTGGCTGCGGTTCATGGAGTGGACGATCAGGGCGATGGAGACCATGATGCGGTTGGCGTGTTCACTCAGATCCAGCCCCATCACCGCGCAGATCCGGCTGTAGCGGTATTTCATGGAGTTATAATGGAGATACATATTCTCGCTGGCCTTTTTCAGGTTCCAGCCGGTCTGGACGATCTCGTTGAGGGTGTTGAGGAGGTTGGCGCCGTTTTCCGCGTCGTACTGCTCCAGTTTCAGGATGAACTGCTCGCAGTATTCCCTGGACTCCGGGGCGTTCAGCACGGGGGAGAGCATCCGGTAAAGTCCCATGTCCTGATAGAAGAGCACCTGGTCGAACCACCGCAGAGCGTAGCCCAGGTTGATGGTGGTGCGGGCCTCGGAATAGCTCCGGCTGATGTCCCGGATGTTGTCATAATAGCTGCCCACGGCCAGGGTGATGGTAAAGGGACTGATGTTGATGAGCTGAGACTGGATACTGAGGAAGGCCTGCCGCAGCTCCGCCTCCAGCCGTGCCCGTGCCTCCGGCTCCGCTGAGATCAAAAAGGCGATCAGGTCGCTCTGGCGCAGATACTTGGCCTCTGGAAAGCGGCGGAGCATCTCCTGACAGGAAACGTCAAAAATGTTGTCCACAATGGTGTCCAGCATATGGCTCTTGTCCGAGTCCAGCTTTTCCGCGAAGTGGCGCTTGATGTTATTGATGTCCACCACCGCCACCAGGCCGCCGTTGTGAAAGTCCCAGTCATAGAGCTGGGCACGGTTGTGGATCTCCGACTCGCTTTTGATGTTGTTGAGCAGCAGATCCTCCAGAAAGACGCTTTTGTACCGCTCGTCCACATATTTGTTGGAGACCCGCACCTGCATCCGCAGGATCAGCACGATGCCGGCCTGTTCCACCGCCACCTGCCAGATGTTGCCGGCGCTTTTTTGCAGCCGCCCCTTGGGGAAGAGGATGTAGCCGAAGGTCTGGTTTTGGTTGGCCACGGTGTAGTGGTCGTATTCACTGAGAAATTCCGCCGAGATCTGCCCCGCGTCCATATTCTCAAACTGCTGGGCAAAGCCGCTGTTGGGGTCGGAAAAGTAGAAGTGATTGAAATAGGTGTCCGCAAAGGCGGAGGGGATGCCCAAAATCAGGCTCAGGACCTGCAGGATCTCCGTCACCGACCGGTCATTCACCGCCAGATCCAGGAATTTGTTGTGGATCAGGTTCGTCTGGGAGAGCTGGACCGCCTGCTGGTCAATGATGCGGGTGAGCACCGGGTTGATGATGTCGGCAAAGGCGTAGGACTCCGGGATGGAGATCAGGGGCAGACCCCGCCGGTCCGCCAGAAGGCGGGCGGAGTCCGGGATGTAGGCCGTGTAGCGGTTCTGCTTGATCCCAAGGCCGGCCACGCCCTTTTCACACAGCAGCCGCAGAAAGTCCAGGAGGCTGTTCTCGTCATTGCCCAGCATAAAGCCGGTGGTGATGACGAACTCACCGCCATTGAGCCACTTGGCGCCGTCCGGCGTGTCTACCACCGTTACGGTGGAGATGCGGTTCTGCATACCGGAGTCACCGGCCAGCAGCCTGAAATTTGAAAATGACGGATCCGCCAGCAATTCCCGCATCAGCATCGGCGCTTCCACCTTTCGATAGAAAATAGCTATAATTACTCATATTTTAACAGAAAAAACCTGAAATGACAAGGGATTATTTCCGGAGGACAAGCCGCCCCCACAGGCGCAAAAGGCCGTTCACAGACTGTACATAAATTTTTTGTCGTTTTTTATGCATTATACACTATAATTTTTCGGTTTGACCGGCTTTTTCGTTAAAAAATATTTTTTGTCAATGTCTATTTAGGACAAATGAAAATCAAAATATCTGCACTATTCAACAAATGGTTAAATTCACTACGAAAGGTAATGGAATTTACTTGTCCTTTCGGGACAATTACAATTTGGACGAGACCCTGTTATAGTAATATATGGTTCCAGGCTTGTTGTGTTCGGCCGGTACATCAGAGCCAGACGGGACCAGACAGAGCGGGTGCGGTGTGGGGCGTAAGGCTTGCGCCGTGTCAGCGCTGTGTGAACGTGAGAACGAAAAAACGAGGAGAAAAGTAAAAGGAGAAAAAGTATATGGATTACTTACAGATTTCCAATCTCCCTATTTTCTGGGTACTTGCCGGTGTAACAGTTGTCGTTTCCGCCCTGCAGGCGGTCCTGTACGTCCGGCAGGCCAATAAGGCCACCAAGGAATGTAATCTGGACCCCCAGCTCCCCAAAAAGGCATTTAAGATCGGTCTGATCTCCGCTATCGGCCCCGCCTGCGGCGTGTTCATCGTCATGGTCGGTCTGATGGCTGCCATCGGCGGCCCCATGGCCTGGCTGCGTCTGTCCATCATCGGCGCCGCCGCTACCGAGCTGACTGCCGCTACCCTGGGCGCCCAGGCCTGCGGCACGACCCTGGGCGGCGAGGGCTACACCCTGACAGTTCTGGCTGTTTCCTGGTTTGGCATGGCCCTCAACGGTGCCGGCTGGCTGGTCTTTACCGGCGTTGCCACTCCCGGCCTGGAGAAGCTGCGTGACAAGATGTCCGGCGGCGATATGACCTGGCTGGGCGTGATGTCCGCTGCCTGCTCCATCGGTATCTTCGGCTATCTGAACGCCAACCAGATGATCTCCGCCTCCGGCCTCAATGTCAGCGCCACCGTGGCTATTCTGGCCGGCGCGCTGACCATGGTCCTCATGGGCAAGTTCATTACCCCCAAGAAGCCCAAGCTGGCTGAGTATTCCCTGGGTATCGCCATGATCGTTGGCATTGCCGCCGCCATCATCTTCGACGCCATCGTTGCCTGATAAGGAGGAGGAAATTATGGATAACTACATGAATACATGGAAGAAAAACTCGATTCGGATCGGTACGCCCACCAACCTGCTGGCTGCCGTCACCGCGTTTTTCCCTGTTTTGTATCTGTGCATCCGCTATGACTGCTGGCCCGACATCAGCCTGGTCCTCTCCGCCTGGGGTCTGATCGCCCTGTCCTTCGGCGCGTTCTACGTGGTGGAGCCCGTCTCTTACTACGCTTCTCTGGGTATGTCCGGTACCTATCTGTCCTTCCTGTCCGGCAACATCGGCAATATGCGTGTTCCCTGCGCCGCTCTGGCTCTGGACGTGACGGACAGCCAGCCCGGCACCATTCAGGCTGAGGTGGTCTCCACCATGGCCATCTGCGGCTCCATCATCACCAACCTGGTAGCGACCACTTCCGCCGCGGTCGTGGGCGCCGCTATCGTGGCTGTGCTTCCCGCCGCCATCAACAAGGGCCTGCAGACCTACGCTTCCGCCGCTATCTTCGGCGCCACCTTCGGCAACTTCGCCCTGAAGGACCCCAAGGTCGCCGTGTTCGGTCTGGGCATCCCCGTGATCTGCAAGCTGTTCCTGCCTATCCCCGCATGGCTGATCATCGTTCTGTCCGTGTTCGGCACCGTGCTCATCTCCCGCCTGTTCTACTCTGCTGACAAGAAAAAGGCTGCCAACTGATTTTTAAACGCTGATTATCCAACGAAAGGAGTCGATTCTATTATGTGGAACGAAGCAAAAAATTTGCAGGATTATATGGTAAAGGTTCGCCGTGATCTCCATCAGATCCCCGAGCTGGGCCTGGATCTGCCCAAGACCTCTGCCTATGTGCGGGCGGAGCTGGACAAGATGGGCATTCCCTATAAGCTCAACGAGGGTGACAGCGGCCTGATCGCCACCATTCAGGGCGGCAAGCCCGGCAAGACCATCGCCCTGCGGGCTGATATGGACGCGCTGCCCATCAAGGAAGACACCGGTCTGCCTTTCGCCTCTACCAACGGCTGTATGCACGCCTGTGGTCATGATACCCATACCGCTATGCTGCTGGGCGCGGCCAAGGTCCTGAAGGACAACGCCGACAAGCTCAACGGCACGGTCCGCCTGATCTTCCAGACCGCTGAGGAGATCAGCCGCGGCGCGGAGGTCAGCGTCAAAAACGGCGCGGTCGAGGGTGTGGACGCTGTGTTCGGCACCCATATCGGCACTATTTTCAGCGCGGATCTGCCTGCCGGCACCATGCTGATCCCCGGCGGCAGCTTCATGGCTTCCTTCGATAAGTTCGTGATCACGGTCAAGGGCACCGGCTGCCATGGTTCCACCCCTGAAAAGGGTATCGACCCCGTGAACATCGCCTCTCACATCGTGCTGGCTCTGCAGGCGATCAATGCCCGCGAGTTCAACGCCTGCGTGCCCGTG
This sequence comes from uncultured Oscillibacter sp., assembly GCA_964519775.1. Taxonomy (GTDB): domain Bacteria; phylum Bacillota; class Clostridia; order Oscillospirales; family Oscillospiraceae; genus Oscillibacter. The sequence goes on along the minus strand of CAZFJB010000027.1, from coordinate 3,557 downwards.
GTGGTCACCATTGGCTCTATCCATGGCGGCAGCCAGTATAACATCATCCCCAGCGAGGTCACCATTGAAGGCACCATCCGTGCCGTCAAGGAAGAAGTCCGTCAGACGATCGCCCGCCGCATCGGCGAGATCTCCGCGGCCACTGCCTCCGCTTTCGGCGGCACCGCTGAGACCGAGATCGTTTGGGGCGCGCCTCCCGTGGTCAATGACCGTGAAATGGCCGCTCTGGCCGCTGAGGCTGCCAAGGCTGCCATCGGTGAGGAGAATGTCATCACTGAGCTGGAAGCGCCCAACATGGGCGGCGAGGACTTCGCCTTCTATCTGCAGGAAGTTCCGGGCAGCTTTATGTTCCTCAGCTCCGCCAATCCCGAAAAGGGCACCACCGTTCCTCATCACAATCCCAAGTTCGACGTGGACGAGGATGTCTTCTGGCGCGGCGCGGCGGTGTTTGTCGCCATCGTGGATAAGTTCCTGAACAACAACTGATACGCAATAAAAGGAGATTTGAACTATGGAGTTATGGCAGATGCTGCTGATCTATGTGATCGGCGTCATTGCACTGGTCTATTGCCTGACGATCCTGCCGGGCAAAAAGAAGAATAAGCAGATGCGGGAGCTGCATGACTCCGTCGCCCCAGGCGACCAGGTCTCCACCATCGGCGGTATCATCGGCACTGTGGTCAGTCGTGAGGGGGACATCGTGACCCTGCGTATTGATGACGCGGCAAATGTCACCATGCGGGTAACGATCTTTGCGATCCACTCGCTGATCGAGAAAGCGCCGCAATAAAAAAACCGGGTTCTCTCCAGAACGGGCAGGAGCGTGTCACGCTCCTGCCTGTTTTATAATACGGCAAAATTTTGGCGTGGCAGAACAAAGAGGCTGACCCTTTGGGTCAGCCTCCCGTTCTCTTGTTCAGATTTTCAGACTGGATGGGTGATCGCCGTGGGCCGCTTAGCAGCCGCAGCCATTCCCGCAGCCGTTATTGCAGCCGCAGCCGCCCCAACCGCCGCCGCAGCAGCACCAAATGATGATCAGGAGAATGATGATCCAGCAACAGTTCCCGCCACCGCAACCGTTATTACCGCACATATCGGAACCTCCTATGAGATCATGATGTAGACCGTTCAAGCGGTCTCAATCCATAGTATGCGGTCCCTGCGGGAAGGTGCGGTTTCTTTTACAAGCGCCGGGTGGAGACAAGTTCCCAGGAATCCCGCCACTCCCGGGTGGTGAAGATCCCCAGATCCATCAGGCGGTCCGCCAGGGTGGTGCTGCCGTCAGGAAGATCGGCTTCCAGCGCGTAATAGGAGATGTAGACGAGCTGTGCCCGCAGGAAAGTGTCCTTTTGCAGGGCGGCGACCTCGCCCTCTGTCAGCACACCGGCGTCAATAGCGCGGGTCAGGGTGGAGGAGAGGTCCGTGTTGGCGGCGGAGCTGTAGCCCATAGCCCGGAGGATAAATTCCGTGTACTGATAGGCGTTGACAGCGCCCGAGGGCTTGAAGGCCGTGGTGGTGTAGCCGTTGGTGTAGCCTTTTTCATAGGCATAGCCCACATAGCGTTCCGCCTGGGAGCCTTTTTCAATGTCCTGGAAGGGGGTGGTGCCGGTCCAGGAGAGGGCCTGTTCCTCCTCGCCAAGGACCCGGATGAACATGATGAGGGCCTGGAGCCGGGTGGGGGCGGCCTCCAGGTCGTAGCCGCTGCCGTAGCCCGTAAAAGTGCCCTTGAACAGATGCAGCGACCGCAGAGAGGCGGCCATGGCGTTGTAATCCGGCGCGGCGGAGTAGGTAAAGGCGTACTGCCCCTGGTAATCCACCACCGCCGTTTTAGACGTGACGCTGTAAACAGCGGAGGTATCCTCGGCGGTCATGTAGCGGTGGTTGACGGCCAGCGCTGTACCGCTGGGGACCACGGAGCCGGTGGTGACATCTACCACGGCGCCGCTCTCGTAGGTGACCTGGAGTCCGCCGGCCAGGAGCAGAACATTGGTGCCGGTGACGCCCAGCAGCGTGTCACCCTCCTTCAGCCGGGTCTCCTGCCATGTGGCGGCCACCTCGGCCAGTTCGCCCCGCTCTATCCGCTCCCGCAGATCACGGTCAGACTGATCCAGCGCCGTGTCGATCCGGCGGTCCGCCGTGTCGGAAAAGGTGTCGGTCAGGTAGGAGAGGGAGGCCAGAGGGTCGCCGGCATCGCCGGCCGCAAGGCAGACGCCCACTGCCAGCACGACGCACAGCACTGCCGCCAGAGCGCGTTTCTTCATGGGAGGCTCCTTTCTCAGCGGTTGGCGATCCGGTAGCTCAGCGTCAGCAGACTGTCCGCGAAGTGGATGTTTTCAAACTTGACCTCCGGGTCGTTGGAGGTCAGCTCCATGTTGGTGAAGTTCCAAAAGCCTTTGATGCCCAGGCTGATGAGATGGTTGGCCGTATCCTGGGCCACGTCCTGGGGGATGGTGAGGACCACCACGTCCACAGGGTGGGCCTTGATATACTGCTCCAGCGTATCGGTGGCATAGACCGGCACGCCGTTGACAGAGGTGCCGATCCGGTCGGGGGAGACGTCAAAAGAGGCATCCACCGTGAAGCCGGTGGTCTCAAAGGGGAAGTTATTCAACAGCGCGCGGCCCAGATTGCCCACGCCGATCATGATCAGGTGATGGTCGTTGTCAACGCCCAAAATGTGACCGATCTCCGCCCGGAGCTCCTCCACATTGTAGCCGTAGCCCTGTTGGCCAAATTCGCCGAAGCAACTGAAATCCTGCCGGATCTGCGAGGCGGTGATGCCCATTTCCTGGCCCAGCGTGTGGGAGGAAGTGCGGACCACACCACGGCCGCACAGGTCCGTCAACTGCCGGTAATAGCGGGGGAGACGGCGGATGACGGCGTCAGAAATGTTTTCTTTCTTCATGATTCTTACACCTGCTTTTATCATACTACCGCCAGACATGAAACAGCCCCTGTCAGCGCTTGTCGGACGCGGCGCCCGGGGCCTGTGGGCAGGCACGGCGCAAATGCCGCTGGCCTTCAGCTCCCAGTAACTGACGGTCAGGGCGGAAATGGCGTTCGCTTTGCGGATCGAGGGCCTTTTGCCGGGATCGGGCTGCGCTGCCGGAGCCACGGCGGGTCTCTGCCTGATGATACCTATAGTTTAAGGCAAAAACCCAGACTTGTCAATTTTTTTAACAATCTTTTTTGAGGAAAATTTCAAAACAGGTCTTTACACATCGGGAAAAATCTGTTATACTCCATAGAGATGTGCAGAAGCACATCGTTTTTATCCGTAAGTAAATACGCGCCCGTAGCTCAGTTGGATAGAGTGTCAGACTCCGACTCTGAAGGCCGCTGGTTCGAATCCAGTCGGGCGTACCAACAAAAGACACTTGCGAAAGCAAGTGTCTTTTGTTTTACTTAGGAAAAGGAGGTCTGGCTATGGCGCTTGAGAACAAATTGGGGATCACTTCCTCCGCTGACCTTGCCCATAAAGAAGAACGGATCAGCAAAAAGAAGGCTGTCGAGCTTTTCGAGAAAGGCCTGCTGGATCAGCTGGCAGCCGGAACCTT
>CAZFJB010000026.1:0-10029 GCA_964519775.1 uncultured Oscillibacter sp. | reverse complement strand
GGGTGGCAACCGGGTTTCCCGGGGTAAATGGCTGCGCAACATTTTCATCGTCTGGCTGCTGACCGGCCTGTGGCACGGGGCCGCGTGGAACTTTGTGGCGTGGGGCCTGTTTTTCGCCGTGTTCCTGACGGCGGAAAAGCTGTGGTACGGCAAAGCCCTGGCCCGGACCCACGTTTTCAAGCACCTCTATGTCCTGCTGCTGGTGGTCATCAGCTTTGTGCTGTTTGATGCCGCCGGTATCAGCGACGCCCTGACCACAGTCGGCGCGCTGTTCGGTCTGCGTGGTCTGCCTGCCGCGGATGCCCTCAGCCTTTACTATCTGCGCAGCTACGCCGGCGTTCTGCTGATCGCCGCCGTGGGCGCCACGCCTCTGCCTGCCATGGCGGTGGGCCGTATTGCCCGCGGCCGCGCCGGTGAGAAGCTCATGACCGTTCTGGAACCCCTGACGCTGCTGGCTCTGCTGGCGGTGATCACCGGCTATCTGGTGGACGGTTCCTTCAATCCCTTCCTGTATTTCCGCTTTTAAGGAGGCCCTATGGAAAAGTTAAAACAGATCCTGACCGTGGGCCTTCTGTCCGCCTTTTTGTTTGGCTTTGCCGCCTGGGCGGCGGTGAAACCGGCAGACGGCCTGTCCCTCAGTGAGCGGCGGCCCCTGGCCCAGATGCCGGGGCTGTCAGCCGACAGTCTCCTCTCCGGCAAATTTATGTCCGGCTTTGAGGATTACGCCACGGACCAGTTCCCCCTCCGGGAGGAATTCCGCACCCTGAAGGCTCTGATGAGCCTGTACGGCTACGGCCAGAAGGATAACAACGGCGTCTATCTGGCAGACGGCTACGCCGCCAAGCTGGAATACCCCCTGAAGCCGGACTCCGTCTCCTACGCCGCTGACCGCTTCGGGTATCTCTACGACACCTATATGGCGGGAACGGATGTAAATGTCTACCTGTCCGTCATTCCCGACAAGAATCATTTCCTGGCGGAGGCCAACGGCTATCCCACACTGGACGACGAGGCCCTGGCGGAGCAGCTCCGGGCGGAAATGGCGTTCGCGGAGTATATCGACCTGTTCGGCACGCTGCGGGCGGAGGATTTCTACCGCACCGACTCCCACTGGCGGCAGGAGGCACTGCTGCCGGTCAGCGAGACTCTGGCCGCTGCCATGGGCGTGACGCTGCCCCGGCTGGACTACACGGAAAACACCCTGGAGCGCCCTTATTACGGCGTGTATTACGGCTACGCCGCTCTGCCCATGGAGCCGGACAAGCTGACCTATCTCACTCACCCGATCCTGGATGGCTGCGCCGTCTACAATTATGAGACCGGCAAAACCGGCCCCATGTATGACCTGGAAAAGGGGGCGGGCAAAGACCCCTATGAGCTGTTCCTCTCCGGGTCCGTGTCCCTGCTGACCATTGAAAATCCGGAGATCAACACCCAGAAAGAGCTGGTGATCTTCCGGGATTCCTATGGCAGTTCCATCGCGCCGCTGCTGGCCGCCGGATATTCCAAAATCACCCTGGTGGACATCCGCTATCTCCCCAGCGATCAGATCGGCAAATACCTGACCTTTGCGGATCAGGACGTGCTGTTTCTCTACAGTGTGCCAGTCCTGAACAACAGCGATACCCTGAAATGATCCCTTACCCGCCTGTCTTTGTGACAGGCGGGTGCTTTTTTCCGCTGATCCGTTCAAATTCCCTTAAAATCCGTCCTTTACGCGGCCCTTTCTTTTTTTCTTCTTGTACTTTTGAAAAATATCGTATATAATAACAGTCTGATAACTATGCCCAGCGGAGGATCTGCCCTCCCGGGCCCAAGGAAAGGAAGGTTATCCCAATGTTGAAATTTCAATCGGAACAGGGGGAGATCACGGTCTCCAGCGCTGTTTTTTCAAACATCACCGGTATGGCCGCCACCAACTGCTTCGGCGTAAAGGGCATGGCCTACCGCTCCATGACCGACGGACTGGTGCATCTTCTGCGCCGGGAGGCCATGAGCAAGGGTGTCAATGTGATCTATCATGAAGATGAATCCATTTCCATCGAGCTTCACATCATCGTGGAAAACGGCGTGAACATCCCCGCGGTATGCCGCTCCATCATGAACGAGGTCCGGTATGTGGTGCATAAAAACACCGGCGCGGAAGTCCGCGCGGTGGATGTGTTCGTGGATTCCATGATCCTGTGAGGAGGACAATCGAAAGAATGAATAACGAAATCACCGGCGCGCTTTTCAAGCAGATGGTCCTGCACGGCGCCGCTTCCATCACGGCCCAGAAGCAGGCCATCAACGATCTCAACGTGTTCCCCGTACCTGACGGTGACACCGGCACCAATATGTCCATGACCATTGCCGCCGCCGCGGACGCGCTGCGCAAGGCCGCCCCCACCTCTTTGGGCCAGGCGGCGTCTCTGACCGCCTCCGCCCTGCTGCAGGGCGCCCGGGGCAACTCCGGCGTCATTTTGTCTCTGCTGTTCCGGGGCATCTCCAAAGCCCTCAAGGGCGTGGAGACCGCGGATGCCGCCACATTTGCCGCCGCCATGCAGGAAGGTGTGGCCGCGGCCTACAAGGCTGTGATGAAGCCCGCTGAGGGCACTGTGCTGACGGTCTCCCGCCTCGCCGCCAAGCGGGCTGTGGAAGCCGCCGCCGAGGGCCTTGATGTGGAGGCCACCCTCTCCGCCGCCATTGAAGAGGGCTATGCCGCCCTGGCCCAGACCACGGATATGAACCCGGTGCTGAAAAAGGCCGGCGTGGTGGATGCCGGCGGCAAGGGCTATCTCCTGATTTTGGACGGTATGCTCTCCGAGCTGCGGGGTGAGCCCATCCCCGAACCGGAAGAGGAAGATGTCGCCCAACAGGACAAGGCAGACTTCCACGCGGTATCTTTGGAGGAGATCACCTTCACCTTCGACACGGTGTATGTCATGCGCAAAAACCGGGAGGATGTGGACCTGACGCCTCTGCGGGCCTATCTCAGCAGCATCGGCGACTGCCTGGTCATCGGCGAGGACGATGAGAATTTCAAAGTCCACGTCCATACCGACATCCCCGGCGAGGCTCTGACCGAGTCCCAGAAATACGGCACGCTGGAGCTGGCCAAGATCGAAAATATGCGCTCTCAGGCAGAGGCTCTGGCCCAGGGCCGCGCGGCCCAGTCCACCGATGATCTGGACGCCATTGAAGAAGAACTGGAGCGGGGCACGCAGCCTGCCGCCCCCGCCGCCCCGGAAAAGCCTGTGGGCTTTCTGGCCATCTGCGCCGGTGACGGCCTTTCTGCCGTGTTCCGTGACCTGGGCTGTGATGCCGTGGTCTCCGGCGGCCAGACCATGAACCCCTCCACCGAGAGCATCCTGGCCGGTATCGAGCAGGTCCCGGCGGAGACGGTGTTTGTCCTGCCCAACAACAGCAACATCATCATGGCCGCCCAGCAGTGCCAGGATCTGACGGAGAAAAACGTGGTGGTCATCCCCAGCAAGACCGTGCCCCAGGGCATCACCGCCATGATGAACGCGGAGCCGGAGATGGATGTGGAGTCTATCACCGCCGCCATGACGGAGGCTCTCTCCACCGTTTCCACCGCCCAGATCACCTACGCCGCCCGGGATTCCGATTTCGACGGATTTGAGATCCACGAGGGCGATTATCTGGCCCTGAAGGAGGGCAAGCTCTTCGGAACGGACGGCCAGCTGGATGCCCTGCTGGAAAAGCTGACAGAAGAGGGGAAAGACGCCTCCTTCATCGCCCTGTACTACGGTGAGGACGTAACGGAGGAAGCCGCCCAGGCAGCCGGCGCCAAATTTCAGGCCGCCTGTCCCGACGCGGAGATCAGCGTGCTTGCCGGCGGTCAGCCTGTGTATTACTACATTATCTCGTTTGAATGATCATAAATGGGGCGGCTATGCCGCCCCATTTTCTTGAAAGAGGTGTATTTTATGCTGTTTTTGTGCTATCCCAAGTGTTCCACCTGCCAGAAGGCCAAGGCCTGGCTGGATGAGCGGGGCATCTCCTACCAGCTTCGGGACATCAAGCTGGAAAATCCCACGGTGGAGGAACTGACGCTCTGGTATCAAAAAAGCGGCCTGCCGCTGAAAAAGTTCTTCAACACCAGCGGCCTGCAGTATAAGGCCCTGGGCCTGAAGGAAAAGCTCCCGGAAATGAGCGAGACGGAGCAGCTCGCCCTGCTCTCCACCGATGGGATGCTGGTCAAGCGCCCCATGCTGGTGGGCGATGACTTCGTTCTCACCGGCTTCCGGGCCGGGGAATGGGAAGCGGCGGTCAAATGATCCAGACCATTGACTTTGCCCCGCTGGACGGCATCACCAAAATCGTCTACCGCCGGGTATGGCACAAATACTTCGGCGGCGCGGACCGGTACTTTATCCCCTTTTTCTCCCCCACCTCTCACCATATCATCACCCCCCGGGATCTGCGGGAGATCGACTTCGCCGCCAATGCCCCCCTTCCCTCTGTGCCCCAGGTGATGGCAAAGGACCCGGAGGACTTCCTCTGGGCCTGTCAGGTCCTGAAGGACATGGGCTATACCGAGGTGAATCTGAATCTGGGCTGCCCATCCGGCACCGTTACCGCCAAGGGGAAAGGCTCCGGATTCCTGGCCCACCCCGATGCTCTGGCTGCCTTTTTTGACCGGGTCTTTGCCCAAAATCCCCTGCCGGTGTCCGTCAAGACCCGGCTGGGCTATGAAACGGCGGAGGAATTCGCGGGTCTGATGGACATTTATGACCGCTACCCCATCGCCTGCCTTACCATCCACCCCCGGGTGCGGAAGGAAAAGTACAAGGGGCCCATCCATATGGACGTTTTTGAAGCGGTCTTGAAGCGCAGCCGGAACCCGGTGTGCTACAACGGCGATCTGCGGACCGTGGGAGAAGTCCGGGCGCTGGAGGGCCGCTTCCCGGCGCTGGACCGGGTGATGATCGGACGGGGGCTGGTGGCCGACCCGGCCCTGGCCCGGAAACTCCGGGGCGGCCGGGCCACAGACAAGGCGGAGCTGACCGCCTTTTTGGAGGAGCTGTATCAAAGCTACACCGATTTTTACCAGGGGCAGGTACCCACCGCCGCCCAGCGGATGCGGGAGGTATGGTTCTACCTCATCCATCTCTTTGACGATGCGGAAAAGCTCAATAAGCAGCTCCGCCGCTTCCGCACGCCCGGTGAGTATCAGCAGATCCAATCTGAGATCCTGGCCTCCTGCCCCCTGCGGGAAAATTCTGTCGGCGACCTGATCTGAATGAAAAAAGCGGTGCCCGCGCATTGCGCGGGCACCGCTTTTCATTTAAGTTTTCTCTTTATGACACGGCAGGCCGCTCCCCGCCTTCAGGGTCTTTGGAGAGCCGCCGCAGCACCGGGATCTGAAGGAACACCGCACAGACAAAGGTCATCAGGTCCGCGACCATCTGGGTCATCTCGATCCCCACCAGTCCCAGCGTGGAGGCGAGGATCCACACCATGGGGATGAAGAACAGGCCTTGCCGGGCTACAGCCAGGAAGGTGGCCGGCACCGTCAGCCCCATGGTCTGCTGACTCATATTGCTCATTACGATCCAGCTTTGCAAGAAGAAGGTCACGCACTGATACCGCAGGGCCGCAGCGCCGATGCGCACCACCTCCGGGTCGTCCCGGAAGATGGCCACAAGCTGCGGGGCGAAGGCGAAGCCCAGGGCGCTGATGGCCAGCAGAAATACGAAGGAGACTTTCACGCAGAACCAGAAGCCCTGCTTCACCCGCTGGTAGAGGCCAGCGCCGTAGTTAAAGCCGCACACCGGCTGGAATCCCTGTCCAAAGCCGATCATGGCGGAGGCGCCGAAGTGCGTGATCCGCTGCACCACGCCCATGGCGGCGATGGCGGCGTCTCCATACGGCATGGCGGCGTGGTTCAGGCAGATGGTGGCCACGCTGGAGAGGCCCTGCCGGGCCAGAGAGGGCACACCGCCCTTGAAGATCCAGGCGTAATAATAGGCCCGGACGCGGACATGGGAGGGGTGGATGCGGATGTTGCCGCCCCGGGTGCAGCCCACCAGCAGCAGGCAGAAGCTGACGAACTGGCTGATGATGGTAGCCCAGGCCGCCCCGGCCACACCCAGATCAAATACGAACATCAGCAGCGGGTCCAGGCCGATGTTCAGGACGGCGCCGGTGATCACGCCCACCATGCCGTAAACGGCGCTGCCCTGGAAACGGAGCTGATTGTTCAGCACCATGGAAGCCATCATCCAGGGGGCACCCAGCAGAATGACGCTCATATACGCCTTGGTATAGGGCAGGATCGTGTCTGTGGACCCCAGGAGATACGCCAAGGGCTCCTGGAAGATCAGGCCCAGGACGCAGAGGACCACGCCCATGGCCAGAGAGGAGAAAAAGCCGGTGGAGGCCATCTCCGAGGCCTCCTCATAGTTTTTCCGGCCAATGGCCCGGGAGATAAAGTTGCCGCTGCCCTGGCCGAAGAAAAAGCCCACCGCCTGGATCACCGCCATCAAAGAGTACACCACGCCCACCGCGCCGGTGGCGGCGTTGCTCTTCATCATGCCCACAAAAAAGGTGTCCGCCATGTTGTAAAAGGTGGTCACCAGCATACTCGCGATGCACGGCAGCGCCAAGCGCGGGATCAGCCGCTCAATAGGCGTTTCCGTCATCATCTGATATTTTTTTTGCTGTTGGTCTTCCAATTCAATCCCTCCTGTTCTTTTTTCGCGGCATCGCCGCCGGTTGCCCCGCAAGGGGCGGGCCGGAGCGCTGTAAAAGGGCGCTTCGATCATATTGTGGTTATTATATCATATCCGGCACGAAAAAGAAAGCATATCCTGAGAAATATCCGTATATTCCGCCAAATTTGTAATTTTGAACAGCAAAAAGGCTTGAATCCGCCCTGTTGAATGAGTATAATATGAGAGATCGTGATTCCCGGCACATCTGCCGGGGTAGAAATGGGAGCGTCCCATTTCACATTTCAGGGAACACCCAGAGAGGATGAGACAGATGACTGCTTACAAAGACATGACACTGGATCAACGGAGGGCGGAGTACACAGCGCTTCAGGCCTCCTTCGAAAATTGGAAGGCGCAGGGGCTGAAGCTGGATATGACCCGCGGCAAGCCCTGTCAGGATCAGTTGGATATGGTCTCTGATATTTTCGATATGCTCAAGGAGCCGGAGGACTATATCGTAGACGGCATCGACATCCGAAACTACGGCGCCCTCTCCGGTCTGCCGGAGGCCAAGCGCCTGTTCGCCAACATTCTCAACTGCAAGCCCAAGCAGGTATTCGTGGGCGGCAACGCCAGCTTGCAGCTCATGTACGGCGTGATCGACTGCGCCTTCATCCATGGCCGGCTCCACAGCCCCCGGCCCTGGTGCAAGGAGCCGGTGGTCAAGTGGCTCTGCCCCGCCCCCGGTTACGACCGTCACTTCAAGCTGACGGAGTCCTTCGGCTTCGAGCTGATCACCATCCCCATGACGCCGGAGGGCCCGGATATGGACGTCGTGGAGGAGGCCATCAAGGACCCGGCCGTCAAGGGCATCTGGTGCGTGCCCAAATACTCCAACCCGGACGGTATCATCTATTCCAAGGAGACTATCACCCGCATGGCCTCTATGAAGCCCGCCGCGCCGGACTTTACCATCATGTGGGATAACGCCTACTGCGTTCACGAGTTTGAGGGCGACTATGTGGAGTTCCCTGACATTCTGCACCAGTGCAAGAAATACGGCAACTACGACATGGTCTTTGAGTTTGCCTCCACCTCCAAGATCACCTTCCCCGGCGACGGCGTGGCCTGCATGGCCACCTCTGAGCCCAACCTGGAGAACTTTGAAAAGTGGATCGGCATCCAGACCATCTCCTATGACAAGGTGAACCAGCAGCGCCATGTACTCTATCTGCAGAACCGGGCCCACACCCTGAAGCTGATGAAGAAGCACGCTGCCGTCATGGCCCCCAAATTTGAGGCGGTGCTGACCACTCTGGACCGGGAGATCGCCCCTCTGGAGATCGCGGAGTGGAGCCATCCCAAGGGCGGCTACTTCATCTCTCTCAATGCCATGCACGGCACCGCCAAGCGGACCCTCTCCCTCTGCAAAGAGGCCGGCGTGGCCATGACCGCCGCCGGCGCCACCTTCCCCTACGGCATCGACCCCAATGACAGCAACATCCGTATTGCCCCCTCCTTCCCCCCGGTGGAAGAGGTGGAAAAGGCCATCGCCGTGTTCTCCACCTGTCTGCGGATGGCCGCTTTGGAGAAGCTGGGCGTATGAGATATCAGGGTATGGTCTACCGGCCTCCCTCTGAGGCCTACAGTCTCATTGTTCAGGTGACTTACGGGTGCAGCCACAATACCTGCGCCTTTTGCAGCATGTATAAGGAAAAGCGCTTTGCCCTGCGGCCTCTGGAGGAGATCCTGGAGGATTTCCAGATGGCCCGGCAGCGCTACCGCTCGGTCCGCCGCGTTTTTCTGGCGGACGGCGACGCCCTGGTGCGCAAGGCCGATGAGCTTTACACCATTCTGGATACCATCCGGGCCCTGTTCCCGGAGTGCGAGCGGGTCACCAGCTACGCCTCTCCCAGCAGCATCCGTCTGCGGACGGAGGAGGAGCTGCGGACCCTCTGCCAGAAAGGACTCACCATGGTCTACATGGGTCTGGAGTCCGGCAGCGACAAGGTTTTGACTCTGATGCGCAAGGGCCACCCTGTCAGTGAGATCGTGGCCATGGGCCAGAAGGTCCGGCGCTGCGGCATGGCTCTCTCCGTCACCGCCATCACCGGTCTGGGCGGGCCGGAGCTGCTGGAGGAACACGCCGTGGAAACGGCCCGGGCCTTCAACGCCATGAATCCGGAATACATCGGTATGCTGACGCTGATGGTGGAGCCGGAGACGCCGCTGTACGACTGGGTGCGGGATGGCAGCTTCCGTCTCCTGTCTCAGCCTCAAGTGCTGGAGGAGACCCGGCTGCTGGTGGAACGGTTCGACAGCCCCGGCAGCGTGTTCCGCATGAACCATGCCAGCAATTATCTGGACCTCCGGGGAACGCTGAATCAGGATCAGGCCGCACTGTTGGCGGAGATCGACAGGGCAGAGCATGATCTGAGCCGCCTCCGCCCCGAGAGCTGGCGCGGCCTTTGAGCGCATGGCTGTAAACGATCAGCATATCCGGGGACCGTCCCGGGCAAGCGCCGGATGGCTGTAAAGCGGTTTGCCGCCGCATCAAGCTGCTGATGCCGGAGCTGGCAAAGCCGTACGGCGTGACCGGGCAGCTGAAAGCCTGAACTGATTTATGATCGATACTGTGACCGCCCGGACAAGTATGTTCGGGCGGTCATTGTGTAAACGGCAGCTTTCTTCGTGCTTTTCTGATATACTTTAATTGAAACATAAGCAAACTTGAATTTGAAAACCACAATTTTATAAGCGGTTATTAACCCTCACGGGGTTTTAATGGAGAAAATAAAGATGACAAAAGAACAAATAATCGAATCACTAAAAAATGCAGCCAAACCTTATGAAACAAGTACAGTTGAAATATCCTCTTTTTGATTCTGAAGTTCCTGTAACGCCGTCCTATATAAGACATTTATTAGATAATTTTTATGGTATGAAATCGTGAGATATGGAAATACCCTGTGAGATTTTTCTTTGCAGAATAGCTGTTCAACACAGGAGAAATTGATTACATCAACGGGGAATGAAAAGAAGAAAGCGGTTTTACTGAAAATGCTCCGGGCCGCTGAGGTATTCTCAGCGGCCCGGAAAGCGGTCTGTTCACTTATTTGCACTGTGCCAGAGCGGCCAGCAGCTCGTCCACGGCAGTTTCCGGAGTGGCCCAGCTGGTGACGAAGCGGTACATGGTATGCGTCTCGTCAATGACCCGCTCCACCTGGAACTCGAAGCCCATGGCGGCCAGCCGTTCGGCGGTCTCCACCTTCATCACCGGGAACTGCTGGTTGGAGGGAGAGGGCACCGGGAACTCGTAGCCCTGCGCCGCGAAGCCGTCCCGCAGACGGAGGGCCATCTCGTTTTC
>CAZFJB010000025.1:0-10088 GCA_964519775.1 uncultured Oscillibacter sp. | reverse complement strand
CCACAGCACGGGGGCGGCATCCCCCAGCCCTCTGAGCTGGGCCAGCTGCTCCGGGGTATAGCCGGTGGTGCCGGAGAGCAGGGGCGTTCCGGTACGTCTGACATAGGAGCAGACCTCTGCCAAAGCTTCCGGGCGGGAGAAGTCGATGACCACATCCGCTACCTTCCCCAGCTTTGCCAGCTGGTCCAGGTCGTTTGCGCCAAAGACCGCCTCGCATTCATCCCCGGCAGCTTCCGCCGTCTGGCGGATCAGGGAGCCCATGCGGCCCCGGCCGATCAGAAGGAATCTCACAGCAGGCCCGCCTCCTCCATGGTGCGCTTCAGGGCCGCCTGGTGCTCCGCCGTCATCTCCCACAGGGGCAGACGCATGGGACCGGCGTTCAGGCCCATGAGATTCATGGCGGCCTTCACGGGGATGGGGTTCACCTCCATGAACAGGTCGTTCATCAGGGGCAGATACTTCAGGGTGTTCTCCAGCGCCCGGTCCTGATGGCCGTTCAGGTAGTCCATGACGATCTCGTGGCACATTCTGGGCATCACGTTGGCGTACACGGAGATGACGCCGCTGCCGCCCGCCGCCAGGATGGGCAGGGTGATGTCGTCATTGCCGGAGTACATGGCGAAGCCGGGGCCCACGAACCGGGCCACCTTCATGGCGTAGCTCATGTCGCCGCTGGCCTCCTTGATGCCCACGATGTTGGGGTGCTTACTCAGACGCTCCACCACGGAAATGGGGATGGAGCAGCCGGTGCGGCCGGGGACATTATACAGCAGGCAGGGGATCTTCACCTGGTCGGCGGTGTCCGCGAAGTGGCGGTACATACCCTCCACATTGGCCTTATTATAATAGGGAGCGATGAGCAGCAGGGCGTCGGCCCCCATGTCCTGATAGCGGATGCTCATCTCCACCTGGGTGGCGGTGCAGTTGGAGCCGCTGCCCACCACCACGGGGACCCGGCCAGCCACGGTCTTGATGGTGTGAGCCACCACGGCGGCGTCCTCCTCATGGGTCATGGTGGGATACTCGCCGGTGGTGCCCAGGGTCAAAATGGCATCGGTGCCCTCGGCGATGTGCCACTCGATCAGGTGGGTCAGCGCGTCGAAATTCACGCTGCCGTCCTCATGGAACGGGGTGACCAGCGCGACGATGGAACCCTTGATGTTTTCAAACTTCATGATTGTGCCCTCCATACTTTTTCGTTTTTGAAAATAAAAAGTCGGTAGAGGCACGCTCCTACCGACAGTACATGTACGCCCTTTGGCGTCAGGCTCTGTAAGCGGATAGCGCACCTGCGGTCCCCCGCAGACAGTCCCGCGGGTCTTTCCCGCGGCCCCATCCTCTCTCCGCGCCCGGAGAGAGAATTCGGCGGACTTGCCCTTCCCACGTTCTCAGCCTGCCGGCTCCCGTGGGTCCATCGCATCCGCGCCTCTATCTCATTTTTTGCTATCATACCATCTTCCGCTTCCGGTTGCAAGAGGTAATTTCGCTAAATTTGGGCAGAACCAGTGCGCCCCCTGTCAAATGGCCCGGAAAGCAAGAACATTCCGCCGCCAGAATGGCGGCGGAATGGGATCTACAGGGAGGTGATGAAGCGCTCCACGCGGTCCAATCCCTCCTTCAGCTCCTCGTCAGAGTAGCAGTAGGACAGGCGCACATAGCCCTCCGTGCCGAAGTAGATGCCGGGGATCAGGCCGATGAGGGCCTCCTTCAGCATCCTGTGGCAGAATTCCTCGGACTTCATGCCGAATTTTTCAATGCTGATGAACAGGTAGAAGGCACCCTCCGGCTCCTGGACCTCCAGCCCCATGTCCGTCACCCGGCGGTACACATAGTCCCGCCGCTTCCGGAACAGGTCCCGGACGCCGCTGACATCCGTGTTCAGCGCCGCGACGCAGGCGGGCTGCACGAAGGACGGCGCGGACACCACCATATGCTGGTGGAAGATCTGGATGCGGTCCCGGACCGGGGCATCCGCCATGCAGTAGCCCAGCCGCCAGCCGGTCATGGCGTAGGGCTTGGAGAAGGCCTGAATGACGATGATCCGGTCCCGCAGGTCCTGATACTCGGAGAAGCTGTGGTAATCCTCCGTGTAGACCAGCTCCCGGTACACATCGTCGCAGAACACGAAGATGGGCTTGTCCGCCAGCACGTCATGCACCGCGCCCAGCGTCTCCTGAGTGTAGATGCAGCCGGTGGGGTTGTTGGGAGAGGTGAGGATGATGGCCTTGGTCTTGTCGGTGATGGCCGCGGACAGTGCCGCCGGGTCGATCTGGAAACGGTTTTTCTCCGTGGGCAGGAACACCGGAACGCCCCGCAGCAGCCTGACGATGGATTCATACAGCCCAAAGGCGGGGGTGGGGATGATGACCTCGTCGCCGGGATTCAGCACGGTGGCCAGGCCCGCGTACAGGGCCTCCGTGGCCCCGATGGTCAGGACGATCTCCTCCGGAGCGTAATGCAGCCCGTGGTGCTCCGCCTCATAGCGGGAGATGGCCTCCAGCGTGTAGGGATAGCCGTTGCCGGGGGGATAATGGGTGTCGTTGGCATCCAGGGCCGCCTTGGCAGCCTCCTTCACACGCTCCGGGGTGTTCTGGTCCGGCTCACCGATGGTCAGGCCGAAGGCCCCCGGCGTTTCCCGCACCAGATAGGTGAACTGGCGGATGCCGCTGATCTCAATGTCCAGCACCGCTTCGTTGAAGGTCAATTTCATGGCTCGCACGCTCCTCACTTTGGGCTTAGGGGTTGTTTGAAACTCAGTATAGGCGCATCAAAAACGGATGTCAACCGGAATATCCGTCAAATATACGAAGACAGAGCGGCAAAAACCGCTCTGTCTGTATTTTTATTCTGTTGGCTGGGGCGGCTCCGTGGCCTCAAAGGTGTCTGTGGGACCGTCCTCGCCCTCAAACCAGAAGTCGCTGGCCGTTACGATGCCGTTCTCCGGGAACTCCGCCCCGTCCAGCGTGTAGTGATACCAGACGCTGTCGCCCTTGTCCAGCAGGACTGCCCGGGGCACCTGGGACGCGTCAAAGTCCAGATAGCCCTTGCTGTGCTCCATGCGGACATAGTAGTGGGTGTTGCCGTCGATGACGGCGCTGCGGATCTCCGCCACGATGCCGTGCTCACTCTGCGTTTCGCCGGTGACGCCGATGTCCAGATCCCCCGCGCCGATGAGGCCGGAATCCGCCAGGGTCTTGCGGTAGTTGATCTCACACTCCGCCAGGGTAGAGCCGGTCTCCACGATCTGGTACTGCTGCACGTTGACCATGGCGTACATCTTCACCAGACCGTCCGCGCCCTTGAGGGCCATGAAATAGGTGGGCTGGTCCGCGATGTTCAGCAGCAGGGGGAAGGTGGCCTCATAGCGCATCTGCTGCACCTGGCTCTGGGCCGAGGCCATGGCGGAGTACTCCGTGGCACCGGCGCAGGGATAGAAGCTGGTGGCCTTGGTGCGCTGATTGGTGAGGATGAAGCCGATGTTGGACTGGTCGCTGGTGACGGAGGTGACGCCGGTGTACATATACACGTCATCGTCGATGGCGATATAGTTGTAGCCCTCCGTGGTCAGGGTCACATCCTTCTGGCCGAACAGGGAGTTCAGGAAGCCGTTGTGGTACATTCCGTAGAAGTCGTACTGCTCCATGATGAGGTCGGAGGAGCAGAGCCGGTCCACCCAGGTGGGGACCTCGTCGTAATATTCGCTCTCGCCGGTGATGGCGTTCACCAGCACCGCGCCGTGGATATCCGTGCCGCCGAAGAGGCCGATGGTCTTGACGATGCGGGCGCAGACCCAGTAGGGCGTGCCGTTCTCGTCAATTTCAAACACCGGCTCCTCGAACATCATGGTGGGATAGTGGAAGCGGATGTGACGGTACAGGTTCCGGCTGAAGTGCTCCGCCGTGGTGTACTTCATGCCCTCCTCCAGACGGACCACCTCCGCCTCCTGGGTCACCATGTCGATGATGAGATAGGCGGGCAGGCCCTCGGACCGATTGGTGAACCACTTAATGAGGTCGCCGTAGGCAAGGCTGGTGACCCGCACCGGGCGTCCCTGGTAGTTGATCTGGGTATAGTTGGGCAGGATCTCAAACTGGGACACCATGTCCGCCAGCTCGCCCAGCTTCCGGCTGCCCAGGCGGGCGGCGGAGTCGCTGTCCAGCATGGGGATCTGATCGTATTGGATCTCCTCCACCTCGGCGGTGAAGTCCCCATCCAGATCCAGTGGCAGCAGACGGCTGTAGCTCCCCGCCCGCAGCACCACCCAGGAGGCGATGGAGCCCACGGCAATGGCGGCGATCAACGCCACCACCACGAAAAAGGGCACCGTACACTGCTTTTTCACAAAGCCAAGGTAGCCCTTGGCCCCGGTCCCCTGGAAGCCGGAGGTGATGACCGCGCAGCCGCAATAGACGGCGCAGAGCAAAAATACAAAGAAGTAAAACTCCTCCGCGTGGGGATTCAGGGCCGGCAGCTCCACATAAAAATACACCAGCCCCACCGCCAGCGTCACCGCCAGGTTGATAAGCGTCCGGGTGAAGGGGGTGCCGATGGGCTTTCTGGGCTTGCGCTCCCGCTGGGGCCGCTGGGTAAAGTCCGGCTGAGAGCCCTGTCCCCCGGCCTGCTGCCAGCCGCTGGGATCAAAGCCGCCGAAATTGCCAAAATGAAAGGTAAAGGGCATATATTTAGTTCCTTTCCACATGATCTCCAATCCACTATAGCGGAAAAATATGAACAAATCAAGGAATTTCCGGGGGAAAGCGCATCCCCGGCGGTTCTTCTCCTCCGGGGATGCGGTCCTGTTATTTGGTAACGATCAGCCGGCTGTCCTCCACCGCCAGGCGGGCGGTGTCTCCCGCTTTCAGGGTGCCGTCCAGCATCTTTTCCGCCACGGCGTCCTCCACCTTGCTCTGGATGGCCCGCCGCAGGGGCCGGGCGCCGTACTTGGGATCAAAGCCCTCGTGGGCCAGTTCCCGCACAGCCTCCTCCCCGGCATCCAGATGGATGCCCATGGTCTCCATCCGCTCCGCCACAGTGCCCAGCATCCGGCGGGCCACCTCTTCGATGTCCGCCTCGGTCAGGGAACGGAAAACGATCATGTCATCGATCCGGTTCAAAAACTCCGGCCGAAAGGTCTGGCGCAGCTCCGCCATCACGGTGGACTTCGCCTGCTCAAAGGCCTTTTCGGCGTCGGGATCTTTCGATTCCTCCGTGTCGAAGCCCAGCTTGGCGCCGGCGGCGGTCAGGGCCTTGGCGCCGATATTGCTGGTCATAACGATGACGGCGTTTTTGAAGTCCACCGTCCGGCCCTGGGAATCGGTGATGCGGCCATCATCCAGAATTTGCAGCAGAATGTTCCATACATCCTCATGGGCCTTTTCGATCTCGTCGAACAGCACCACGGAATAGGGCTTGCGGCGCACCTTTTCGGTGAGCTGGCCGCCCTCATCGTGGCCCACATAGCCGGGAGGAGAACCGATGAGACGGGAGACGGTGTGCCGCTCCATGTATTCCGACATATCAATGCGGATCATGGCGTTCTCATCACCGAACATGGCCTCCGCCAGAGACTTGCACAGCTCCGTCTTGCCCACGCCGGTGGGGCCCAGGAACAGGAAGCTGCCAATGGGCCGCTTGGGGTCCTTCAGGCCCACACGGCCCCGGCGAATGGCCCGGGCCACGGCCTTGACGGCCTCGTCCTGACCCACCACCCGCTTATGGAGGGTGTCCTCCATGTGCAGCAGACGCTGGCCCTCGTCCTCCGTCAGGCGGGTGACAGGGATGCCCGTCCAGCCGGAGACCACGGCGGCAATGTCCTCGGCGTTCACGTCCCGGTGTTCCTGATGGTCCTTCCGGCGTTTATCCCGCTGGATCTCCACCTGCTCCCGGTAGTCCTTTTCAATGTCCCGGAGCTGGGCGGCCTTTTCAAAATCCTGGGCGGCGATGGCGGCCTCCTTGTCCTTCACCAGGGCGTTGATCTTCTCCTCCAGGCTCTTGAGCTCCTCAGAGGGCTCCTCCCGCTCCATCCGCACCCGGCTGGCGGCCTCGTCCATCAGATCGATGGCCTTGTCCGGCAGGAACCGGTCGTTGATATACCGGGTGGAAAGCTGCACGGCGGCCTCCAGCGCCTCGTCGGTGATGTGGAGCTTGTGATGCTGCTCATAGCGCTCCCGCAGGCCCTTCAGGATCTCCAAAGTGGCCTCCTGGGAAGGCTCACCCACCGTCACCGGCTGGAACCGGCGTTCCAGGGCGGCGTCCTTTTCGATATACTTGCGGTATTCATTCAGTGTTGTGGCGCCGATGACCTGAATTTCGCCCCGGCCCAGGGCAGGCTTGATGATGTTGGCGGCATCCACAGCGCCCTCGGCGCTGCCGGCACCTACGATGGTGTGCAGCTCATCGATGAAGAGGATGATGTTGCCGTCCCTCCGGACCTCCTCCATCACCTTTTTGATCCGCTCCTCAAATTCGCCCCGGTACTTGGTCCCGGCCACCATGCCGGAGAGGTCCAGGGACAGCAGCCGCTTATCCAGCAGCTCCTCCGGCACGTCGCCCATAACGATCTTCCGAGCCAGCCCCTCGGCAATGGCGGTCTTGCCCACGCCGGGCTCGCCGATGAGGCAGGGGTTATTCTTGGTGCGGCGGGAGAGGATCTGGATGACCCGCTGGATCTCATCGTCCCGGCCGATGACCGGGTCCAGCTTGCCGGTGCGGGCATCGGCGGTCAGATCCCGGGTAAATTCTGCCAGGGTCTTATTCTTGCCGCTTCCCTCTTCCTTCGTGCCGCCGGGGCGGCTGCTGTCCGCCGCCTTGGCCCGGGGGGCGGCGCTGAGCTTTTTCATCAGGGCCGTGTAAAGCTGCCGGGCATCCACACCGGCGGTGCGGAGCATCCGAACGGCCATGTTGTTGCCCTCCCGGAGGATACCGGCCAGAAGCTGCTCCGTACCCACATAGGCGCATCCGCCGCGGGCAGCGTCCTCCACGGCGATCTCCACCACCCGCTTGGCTCTGGGGGTCAGCCCCTGGGCGGGATTGCCGCCGGGCAGGCCCACGCCTACGCTTTTGCGGATGATCTCCGTCAGCAGTTCATCTGTCAGACCCGCCTCGGTCAAAACCGTGTGGGCAAGGCCCTCCTCTTCCCGCATCAGGCCCAGCAGCAAATGCTCGGTGCCTACATACCCGTGTCCCAACTCCCCGGCAGCCTCCTGAGAGAGCCGCAGGGCTTCTTCCGCAGTGGGTGTCAGTTTATATTCACTCATCGTTTATACCTCGTTTTCATTTAAAATACGGCCTGCGCTCACGCGCTCTCCTTACCGTCTCTGGCGGCCTTGTGCTCCTCTTCCAGCTTTCGGATCTCATCCCGCAGCTCCGCCGCCCGCTCAAAATTCTCCTCATGGATGGCCTTTCTCTGCTCCAGCTTCAGCGCGTTGAGACGGCGCAGATAGGAAAAGCGGTTCTGCTCCTCATGGGAGACCAGATCTTCCTTCTTCTCCTCCTTTGCCTCCTCTTTCGCCGGCGCCGCGCTGAGGGCGGGCATCTCATCGAAGAAATCGTCGAAGGGGCTCTCCAGCATCCGGTCCATCCGACTCAGCAGCGACGGCATGGGGGAGAAAAAGTCATCGAAAAAGCCGTCATTTCCGAAGAAGCTATCGTTTCCGAAAAAGCTCTCCATCATGGAAGAGGGCCTCCGGGCAAAGAGCTTCCGGGTGTAGCCCAGCTTTTCCGCGCAGTCCTGGCAGAGGTGATGCTCTTCCGTTTTTCCGTTGATATTGCCGCGATAAACAAAGGATACTTCATTCTTTCCGCAATGTTCACATTTCATAATGATTACCTCCCAAAAACTGTATATAAACTTTTATTATTGACTTTGACTGTCTTTGACCTTTTGCGCGGACCACCGGGCTTCCCGGTCATCCGCCTGGGGGATGTGATTCCCTCTTCCTTTAACTATACCTGCAAGATCAGCACCTGTTTCAAAATATCCGCCCGGACGGCGTCCCGCTTTTCCCGGGGCACCTGGCTCAGCGCCTTGTCCCCCACGGCGGCCAGGATCGTCTGTCCCAGGCCCTGCTCCAGCGCCCCGGACTGCACCAGGTTGCCGAGGATAGCCCTGGCCGACGCCAGATCCACGCTGTCCCCCAACGAGTTGATAACGTGCATCAGCAGCGTCTGCCGGTCCACCCGCACCCGGGTGATGCGGATATATCCGTTGCCGCCCCGGCGGCTCTCCACAATGTAGCCCCGCTCCGGCGAGAACCGGGTACTCATCACATAGTTGATCTGACTGGGCACGCAGTTGAACCGCTGGGCCAGGTCGCTGCGCTGGACCTCCAGCACGCCGTCCTCCGCCAGATCCAGGCTGTCCTGCAAAAATCCGGCGATGAGATCTGAAATACCCATGGGTACATCTCCTTTATCTTTGACCTTCTTTAACCTTTGGCCTTAGTATAGCACGTCGGATCAGATTGTCAATGGTAATTTTTGACTTTCTCTGACCAATTTGGTAAACAAATTGTGAACGGCCCTCTTCCGGGATCTCTGTTCCTGATTCACAAATCCAACACCGATATTTCCGATTATTTCGATACTTTTCATGATTCTTTTCTCCCCTTGGCACTTATTTAACAAGTGCCCCTTGCAATTTTTAATTTGTATGGTACAATAAACTCACATTTTAATGGAGGTGTATTCCCATGGCTTATAAGATTACTTCTGCTTGTGTCAGCTGCGGCGCTTGCGCCGATGCTTGCCCCGCCGGTGCCATCAGCCAGGGCGATGCTCAGTACAACATCGACTCTGCCGCCTGCCTGGACTGCGGTGCTTGCAGCGATACCTGCCCCAACGGCGCCATCGTCCCCGAGGAATAATTCAACGGGATACATAAAGACCGTCTCAGGCCCCATTCCTGAGACGGTTTTTTGTTGTCTTTTTCCGCCGGGACTTGCGGCGGCCCCCATTTCCCGGTATAATAGCCCCATAGCACTTGTGCGGCCGGCAGGATGTCGGCAAACGGGAGGAGGCGCCGTCATGGAGCATTGGGAAGCACTGCGTCCCGGCGGACTGCGCTTCGTCTGGGAGGATGCCCTCTTCCGCCCCGGAACGGATTCCTTCCTCCTCTCTTCCCTTCCCCGGCTGTCACCGGAACTGCGGGTCTGCGATTTAGGCTGCGGTACCGGCCTTCTGGGGCTTTTGCTGCTGCAGCGCCAGCCCCGGCTCCGTGTCACCGGCGTGGACATTCAATCCAACGCCATCGCTCTTGGCGAACGGGCCGCCGCCGAAAACCACCTGGAGGACCATATGGATTTTCTCCACGCCGATTTGCGCCAAATTCGGGCGTATCTCCCCGCCGGCGGCTTTGACCTGGTCATCTCCAATCCCCCCTACTATCCGCCCCGCAGTGGAAAGCTCTCCGGTGATGAGGCCCGCCGTGCCGCCCGTTCGGAAACGGCAGCCACGCTGGCGGACATCTGCGCCGCCGCCCGCTATCTTCTGCGGTGGGACGGTAGCTTCTGCCTGGTCCACAAGCCGGAGCGGCTGGCAGACGTGCTCTGCGCCCTGCGGGAGAGCGGCATGGAGCCCAAGCGCCTCCGCTTTGTCCATGCCCAGGCAGCATCCGCCCCTTCCCTTTTCCTGGCGGAAGGCCGCCGTGGCGGCAAGCCGGGGCTGACAGTGGAGCCGCCCCTCATCCTGCACACCTCAGACGGGGCCCCTACCCCGGAACTGAACACCATTTACTTTCGAGATCAGGAGGGCTGAATATGGCCGGTATCTTATATTTGGTCGCCACCCCCATCGGCAATCTGGGCGACTTTACGCCCCGGGCGGTGGAGACTTTGGAGACCGCGGATTTCATCGCCGCGGAGGACACCCGGGTCTCTGTCAAGCTGCTGAACCACTTCGGCGTGAAAAAGCCGCTGGTGAGCTATCATGAGCATAATCACATCTCTGCCGGCCAGAGTATTCTGAATCGTCTCCTCGCCGGCGAGTCCTGCGCCCTGGTGACAGATGCCGGCACCCCCGCCATCTCCGATCCCGGTGAGGACCTGGTGCGCCTGTGCGCGGAAAACGGCGTGGAGGTCCGGGCTATTCCC
>CAZFJB010000024.1:0-10088 GCA_964519775.1 uncultured Oscillibacter sp. | reverse complement strand
GGGGACTACTTAAAGCAGTTTACCTATCCGTGGGAAGCACTTGCCGGGATTTCGGATCTGATCCTTGAGATCGGCAAGCACCTGCCGGAGGACGAATACCATCACCCCATCCACTGGGACGGTAAAATCCTGAAGGATGTCTGGGTAGCCAATGATGCCACGGTGTTCAAGACCGCTTATCTTCACGGCCCCTGCATCATCGGCCACCGGACAGAGGTGCGCCAGTGTGCCTTTATCCGGGGCAGCGCTCTGGTGGGCAACGACTGTGTGGTAGGCAACTCCACGGAGCTGAAAAACGTGATCCTGTTCGACAACGTACAGGTACCTCATTACAACTATGTGGGCGACTCCATCCTGGGCTATAAGGCCCACATGGGCGCCGGCTCCATCACCTCCAACGTGAAGAGCGACAAGCTGCCGGTGGTGGTGAAGGACGGCACGTCTCAGGTGGAGACCAGTCGGAAAAAGGTGGGAGCCATGCTGGGGGACCGGGTGGAGATCGGCTGCAACAGCGTGCTGAACCCCGGCACCGTCATCGGCCCGGACTCCAATGTCTACCCCACGTCCTGCGTCCGGGGCGTCATCCCGGCGGGCCACGTCTATAAGGACAGGGACCATATCATCCCCAAGCGATAAATAAAGATGTCAGCCTCCGGACGGTTTCCGTCTGGAGGTTTACATAAAAAGCCGCAGACGGGAAAGGAGGACCATGGGTCAGACCCATCAGAAGCGCCATGTGCCCGCAGCGGGAACGCCTGCGGGATAACGAGGAGAGGGGAGTATCGAGCCTTTCGGCTTTGGCCGGAAGCGAATTCGGCGGATGCCCCTCCGTGGCCGCGGCCATGTGACAGAACGAGCAAATACGGAGGTGACTCCGGAACAGAGGCGTTCTGACCGCGGAAAAAGCGACAAATCTCTGCGCGTTTGTCCTTTTGAAACCTGACCGCCGCGTCAGCGGCGGAATACGACCACGCCGCTTTCCGGGCGGCGGGGGTGCTTCGCGCGTGCGCGGAGCAGTCAAACCTGATTTCAGAAGGAGTTTTTATTTATGTGCGGAATTATCGGTTATGTGGGCCGCCGGGAAGCGGCCCCTATTTTACTGGACGGCCTGGCCCGGATGGAATACCGGGGCTACGACTCCGCCGGCGTGGCGGTGCGCTCTGAGGAGCGGGGCCTTCAGGTCCGCAAGTCCAAGGGCCGCCTCCAGACCCTCTCGGACCAGATCCACGGCGGCGCGGATGTGCAGGGCACCCTGGGCATCGGCCACACCCGCTGGGCCACCCATGGTGAGCCCAACGACGTCAACGCCCATCCCCACATCAGCGCGGATGGCCGCATTGCCCTGGTCCACAACGGCATTATCGAAAATTATATGGAGATCAAGGAGCAGCTCATCCGCCACGGTGTCACCTTCCAGTCTGACACTGACACGGAGGTGGTGGCCCAACTCCTGAGCTTCCACTATGCCGAGTGCGGCAGTATGCTGGAGGCTGTGGGCCGTGTCCTCCGGCGGGTGGAGGGATCTTACGCCTTCGGCATCATCTGCGCCGACTATCCCAACGCCCTCATTGCCGCCCGGAAGGACAGCCCGCTGATCATCGGCTGCGGGGAAGGGGAGAACTTCATCGCCTCTGACGCCACCGCCATCATCGGCCACACCCGGGATGTCATCTACATGGAGGACGGCGACATCGCCGTGCTCACCGCCGAGGGCGTCAGCCTCTTCAACGATGAGATGGACCCCATCGAAAAGACCCACAGCCGTATTGATTGGGACGTGTCCGCCGCGGAAAAGGGGGGTTATCCCCATTTCATGCTCAAGGAGATCTTTGAGCAGCCCGAGGCCATCCGCAAGACCCTCTCCCCCCGCGTTCGGGAGGGCCGTGTGGTGTTGGACGATCTGTGCCTGACGAAAGATTATGTAAACCGAATGTCCCGGATCTTCATTGTGGCCTGCGGTTCCAGCTATCATGTGGGCATGGTCAGCAAATATAACTGGGAGCGGCTGCTGCGCCGCCCGGTGGAAGTGTGCCTTGCCTCCGAGTTCCGCTATCGCGACCCGATGGTGGATGAACATTCCCTGGTCATTTTCATCAGCCAGTCCGGCGAGACGCTGGACACCATGGCCGCCCTGCGGGAGGCAAAGCGTCTGGGTGGCCGGACGCTGGCGGTGGTGAACGTGGTGGGCTCCTCCATCGCCCGGGAGGCGGACGACGTGCTCTATACCTGGGCCGGTCCCGAGATCGCCGTGGCCACCACGAAAGCCTATTCCACGCAGCTTGTCCTGATGGATCTCATCGCCCTCTATCTGGGAGACCTGCTGGGCACAGTGACGGCGGAGGAATACGCCGCCATCCTGAAAGAGCTGGAGGCCCTGCCGGACAAGACCCGGACGCTGCTGGAAAATACGGAGGATATCAAATACTTCGCCTCCCGGTACTTCAACCACGATTCCATCTTCTTCATTGGCCGGAATCTGGATTACGCCATGGGCCTGGAGGGTTCCCTGAAACTCAAGGAGATCAGCTACATCCATTCAGAGGCTTACGCCTCCGGCGAACTGAAGCACGGCACCATCTCCCTGATCGAACCGGGCACCCTGGTGGTGGCCCTGGGCACCTACGCACCGCTGTTCGACAAGGCCATGAGCAACGTGGTGGAGGTGAAGGCCCGGGGCGCTGAGGTCCTGGCCGTTACCACAGAGACTTTCCGGGAGAAGATGGGGCGGACGGCGGACAGCACCGTGGCCGTGCCGGACAGCCATCCGGTGGTGCAGCCCTCTCTTGGCATCGTGCCTTTGCAGCTCTTTGCCTATTATGTAGCCCTCCAGCGTGGCTGTGATATCGATAAACCCCGAAATCTCGCCAAAAGCGTGACGGTGGAATAAGGTTTACCATAATCTGACACTGGAAATTCCAAAATACGCCTTGACCGCCTACTTTCATTCCGCTATAATAGCCCCGTAGGGCGACATAATACCACAGCCCATCTGGGCTGTGGTGTTTTTTAAGGGATGATACGACAAATTGCGACAGAAAGGAACAGCGATGAAACTGCGTTTTATAAAATGGCTGGCAGCGGCAGCCCTGGCGGTGAGCTGCACCGCCATGACAGCCGGCGCCTTCACGGATACGGAGGGCCACTGGGCGGAGAGCGCCATTGACAAGTGGTCCGGGGAATACGGCATCATCCAGGGCTATGACGACGGCACCTTCCGCCCCGACCAGTCCATCACCCGGGGAGCCTTTGCCGGGATCCTGGACCGATTCCTCCACTTCCGGGAGATCTCCCCGGCGGACACCTTTTCCGATACACCGGGCACCTATTGGGAGGAGGCCATTTTGAAGCTCCACGCCTCCGGAGTCTATCTGGGCAATGAGGGCAAGGCCCTCTCCG
Source organism: uncultured Oscillibacter sp. (assembly GCA_964519775.1). Classification (GTDB taxonomy): domain Bacteria; phylum Bacillota; class Clostridia; order Oscillospirales; family Oscillospiraceae; genus Oscillibacter. The sequence continues at coordinate 6,692 of CAZFJB010000024.1, read as the reverse complement.
GCAGCTCCATCACCCGCCAGCAGGCGGTGACCATGATCGCCCGGGCCTTCCGCATCGCCCAGGAGACCACCTCCGTCAGCTATGCCGACGGGGATCAGATCGCGGATTACGCCCTGTCCTATGTTTCGGAGTTTGAGTACCGGGGCTACATCACCGACTCGGCGGAGGGCTACTTCCGCCCCACAGAGCCGATCACCCGGGCGGAGATCGTCAACATTCTGGGGAACATCGTCAACACGCTGGTGAAGGAGAACGGCGACTGGACCGGTACCGCCCGGGGCAACCTCCTCGTCAGCGCCCAGGAGGGGGCTACGCTGACGGACGCGGAGATCGACGGCGACCTCATCATTGCCCCCGGCGTCACCGGCACGGTAACGCTGGTGGACTGTATCCTTTACGGCAATGTCCGCAATTACGGCACCGGCGAGGTGGTCTTTGAAACGGCCCCGGACACGGAGAAGCCGGTGGACAAGCCTCCCATCCAGCCCTCTGAGGTCTATGAACCCGGCAAGCTGCTGGATGGCAAGACCGTCACCTACAGCGGCAAGGAGATCCCCCTTTATCGTGACCGGCCTTTAAACGTGTTTTCTGAAAACGACTTTGTCTGGAACGGCGACCGCCTGGAATACCTGGGGGATGAGTTCCGCACCCGCTACGGTATCGACGTTTCCTCTTACCAGGGCACCATCGACTGGGAGGCCGTGGCGGAGGACGACATTGACTTCGCCATGGTCCGGGTGGGCTACCGGGGCTACGGCACCGGCAGCCTGAACACCGACAGCCGGTATGAGGAGAACATCCGGGGCGCAATGGACGCGGGACTGGAGACCGGCGCTTACTTCTTCGCCCAGGCCATCACCGTGGAAGAGGCCATCGAGGAGGCGGAGTACGTCATCAGCCTGCTGGACGGTCTGGACATCGACGGCCCTGTGGCCTACGACTGGGAGATGCACGATGCCACCTACCGGGTCTACGGCACCGCGCCGGAAATGGCCACCGCCTGCGCCGTGGCCTTCTGCGAGCGGATCAAAGAGGCGGGCTACACCCCTATGGTCTATGCCGGCAGCTATGTCAGCTACATCAAGTATGACCAGGGCGCCCTCTCCGATTACCTGAGCTGGTATCCGGAGTATAAGGGCGAGTCCTCCGAAAAGCTGTGTCCCACCCTGGCTTACCACATGGATTACTGGCAGTTCTCCAGTGCCTGCACCGTGGACGGCGTTGCCGGCCGGGTGGACATGAACCTGCGCTTTACCCGGAGATAAAAGTCAAGATAACGAAAAACCGCCCCGGAGCATAGCTCCGGGGCGGTTTTGGATATGATCATGACAGTTCCAGGGTGAGCTGCCCGCCGGAGACGGCCTCCGGGTCCAGTCCGAATTCGCTGGGCAGGAAGCGGGGACACACGTTCTCCGCCGTGCAGATCACGGAGGCGGAGAGCCTTGCGCCGATCTCGCAGGAGTCCGCCAGCTCCTTGCCGTAGGTCAATCCGATGGTGACGCCGGCGAAAAAGGCGTCACCCGCGCCGGTGGTGTCCTTCACATCCACCTTTTTGGCGGGGCACAGACCGCTCTCGCCGTCCAGCGTGGCGTACACCGCCCCCTGCTCGCCCATGGTCACCACCATCCGGGGGATCTCCGCCGCCTGAACGTGGTGAAGGAGGATGGAGCGCAGTTCCTCCGGGGTCTTATCCTCGTATTCCTCAGAGAAGAGGATGCCCGCTTCCTGCTGGTTGCACACAAAGCAGGCGCAGGAGCGGAGAAAGTCCCGCCGCTCCACGGCGATGCTCATGTTGGACACGGCGGCGAACACCGGCTTATGATAGGCTTCCGCCAGGGCAAAGACCTTCTTGGCGATCTCCTTTTCAATGTCGATCTCCAGGGCGATGCTGTCCGCGCCGCGGAAGATCTCGTCCCCCCGCTCCTCCAGAATATCCAGAATGGGCCGCAGATCCGGCCGCTTGGAGATGGAGGCTACCACGTCGCCGCCGTTGTCAAACACCGCCAGCCAGGTGCCCATGCCGTTTGGCACTGAGCGGATGTAGTCGGTGTTCACCTTGTGATCCCGGAGCTTGCGGACCACGTCCGCCCCGGTACCGGTGTCGTCCACCAGGGAGATGAAGGTGGGCCGCAGCTCCACGTTGGCGATGTCCTCCGCCAGATTCCGGCTGACACCGCCGTGGACCGTCTCCACCCGGCCGGCGTTCCGGCCGCCGGGGATATAGAGGTCGGAGGGATACCCCTTGATGTCTACAAAGACCGCTCCCAAAACCACAATGCCCATACCGTGCCCCTCCAGAGAAGAATAATGATTCATTTTAACATGAACTGCCGCAAAAGTCCAGGCTTCCCCAATTTTCGATCAATGGGAGAAAACAGGCATTGCTATTTTCAATCAGTTGTGCTACAATTCAATTTGGACATTTCTGTATGCTGCGTCCAGACCACAAGAAAGGAGGGATCGTATGGCTCACGAGCTTCCTCTGACCCAAATGACTGCCGCCGCGGGCTGAGCGGCCAAGTTGGGACCGGGAGTCCTATCGGAAATTCTGCAAGATCTTCCCAATGTATACGATCCCAAACTGGTGGTGGGCTTTGATACCAGTGACGACGCCTGCGTCTACCGCCTGACGGACGACATCGCCGCCATCCACACGGTGGATTTTTTCACCCCCATTGTGGACGATCCCTTCTGGTTCGGCCAGATCGCGGCGGCCAACGCCCTCAGCGATGTGTACGCCATGGGCGGACGGCCCGCCGTGGCCATGAACCTTCTCTGCGTGCCAAACTGCCTTTCCAAGGAGACCATCCGCAAAATTTTGCAGGGCGGCCACCAAAAGGCGGTGGAGGCCGGCTGTGTCATCGCCGGCGGTCATACGATCCAGGATAACGAGCCGAAATACGGCCTGTGTGTCACCGGCTATGTCCATCCCGACAAGGTGCTGCGGAACGTGGGCGCCCGTCCGGGGGATGCCCTGGTGCTGACGAAGCCTGTCGGCACCGGCGTGATCACCACGGCGGCCAAAGCGGACATGGTAACGGCGGAACAGTATGACCGGGCAGTGCGCTGCATGGCGGAACTGAACGCCAAGGCGGCGGAGAAGATGCTGGAGCGGGACGATATCCACGCCTGCACCGATGTCACCGGCTTCGGCCTTCTGGGCCATACCGACGAGATGGCAGAGGGCAGCGAGGTGACCATCCGGCTCTACAGCCAGCGCCTGCCGCTGCTGCCGGGCGCGCTGGAGATGGCGGAAATGGGCATCATTCCCGCCGGCGCCTACCGGAACCTGGACTATGTGAAGCCACGCCTCCGTGTGGCGGAGAGCGCCCAGCAGGCCCGGGTGGACCTGATCGCGGACCCCCAGACCTCTGGCGGACTGCTCATCGCTTTGCCGATGGAAAGCGCCGCCGAACTGGTGGAGGCCCTGCGGCCGGTATCGCCGGACAGTGCCATTATTGGCACGGTGCTGCCCAAAGGGGACCATACCGTCGAGATCGTATAAAGATACGCGGCGCGGCCGCATGGGGAGATCTGCCCCGTGCGGCCGCTCTTGCTATTCATAAAAGCGATAATGAAAGCGAAACAAACGGGAAACAGAATGATAAACCCGGGACTTTCCCTTGTGGAAAGCGGAAAAGTGTGCTACGCTGAGAGAAAGAAAATATTGAAAAAACAGATAATAAATTAAAAACGGAGGAATTAGAAATGGCAGTGATCGTTGACGCAATGGGTAAGCAGTGCCCCATCCCTGTGGTCATGGCAAAGAAGGCCCTCAAGGAGATCCAGACGCCTGACACGCTGGAAGTCCTGGTGGATAACGAGGTGGCGGTGCAGAACCTCACCAAGCTGGCCAATAGCTGCAAGCTGCCGGTGAAGGCGGAAAAGCGCGCCGAGGGCCAGTTCGCCGTTACCATGGAGGTCAGTGCCCCGGTGGAGACGGAAGAGGAGACGGCCTGCGCTCTGGACGTCCGGGGCGACCTGGTGGTGGCCGTGGGCTCCAACCGCATGGGCGACGGGGAAGAGGCCCTGGGCAAGACCCTGATGAAGGGCTTTTTGTACGCCGTCAGCCAGCTTCCCCAGCTTCCCCGCGCCATTTTGTTCTACAACAGCGGTGCCTCTCTCACCTGTGAGGGCTCCGATTCTCTGGAGGATCTGAAATTCATGGAGGCCCAGGGTGTGGAGATACTCACCTGCGGTACCTGCCTGGACTTCTATAAGCTGAAGGAGACGCTGGCTGTCGGCAGTGTCACCAATATGTATGTCATCGTGGAGAAGCTCTCCGCGGCGGGGAAGGTGATCCGGCCGTGATCTACCTGGATAACGCCGCCACCACCCTCCATAAGCCCCGCCAGGTCATCGACGCGGTGGTCACCGCCATGGATTCCATGGGCAACAGCGCCCGTGGCACCCACAGCGGCAGTCTGACCGCCTCCCGCACCATTTACGGCACCCGGGAGAAGCTGGCGAAGCTCTTTAACTGCCAGCGGGCGGACCATGTGGTCTTCACCTGCAACTCCACCGAAGCGCTGAATATCGCCATCAACGGCCTGGTCGACTCCGGGGATCACGTCATCACCACAGATCTGGAGCACAACTCCGTGCTCCGGCCCCTCTATCGCCTGGAGGCGGAGCGGAACGTGTCCCTGAGCTTTGTCCCGGCGGACAAAAAGGGCTGTATCAGCTATGACGATTTTGAGCCGCTGTTCCGGCCTGAGACGAAGGTGGTGGTCTGTACCCACGCCTCCAACCTCACCGGCAACGCGGTGGACATCGCCCGGGTGGGGGCCATTGCCCATGCCCACGGGGCGCTGCTGATCGTGGACGCGTCCCAGAGTGCCGGCGTGCTGCCCATCGACATGGAAGCGCAGAATATCGACGTGCTCTGCTTCACCGGCCACAAGTCCCTCATGGGACCCCAGGGCACCGGCGGACTCTGCGTCCGGGAGGGCGTGACCATCCGCCCCTGGAAATCCGGCGGCACCGGCGTGCAGACCTATAACCGCTTCCAGCCGGAGCAGATGCCCACGGTGCTGGAGGCCGGGACCCTGAACGGCCATGGCATTGCCGGCCTTTCCGCCGCCCTGGACTATATCCAGGAGGTGGGGATGGACACCATCCGGGCCAAGGAAGAGGCTCTGACGCGCCGGTTTTACGAGGGCGTTTCCGCCATCCCCGGCGTCACGGTGTACGGTGATTTTGACCATACCCGCACAGCGGTGGTGGCCCTGAATATCCGGGATTACGACTCCGGCGAGGTAGCCGACGCTCTGACGGAGGACTACGGCATCGCCACCCGGCCCGGCGCTCACTGCGCCCCCCGGATGCATCAGGCCCTGGGTACCACGGAGCAGGGCGCGGTGCGCTTCAGCTTTGCCTGGTTCAACACGGAAGAGGAGATCGACACGGCCATCAACGCCGTGAAGGAGTTAGCGAAATGAGAGAAAAGACCATGAAGCTGGTGGTGACCTTTCATACGACCTCTGAGGCCATCGCCATGGAAAAGTTCTGCAAAGAGCGTCAGGTCCCCGGCCGGCTGATCCCGGTCCCCCGGGACCTGACGGCGGACTGCGGCATGGCCTGGAGCGCCCCGCTGGAGGCGGAGGAGCGTCTGCGTGCCCTGGCCGCGGAGGAAAAACTGGGATGTGAAGGGTGGCATCAGATCATGGTCTGAGAACGCCCCGGATCAGGGGCAAAGAAAGTGAATGTGAAGGATGCTTGATATCAATTTAAAGCAGCTTGAGGTGTTTGTTACCACTGCGGAGTACGGCAGCTTCACCAAGGCGGCGGACGCGCTGTACCTCAGCCAGTCCACTGTCAGCAGCCACATCCGTGGCTTGGAGGAGGCGCTGAACACCATGCTGTTTCTCCGCTCCGCCAAGCGCAAGGTGGAAATGACGGAGAGCGGCAAGCGGATCTACCCCCCCGCCCGGGAGATCGTGGACCGCTGCCGCAGTCTTCAGGGCGCGTTGACCGGCGAGGTCTGCTCCACCCTGACGGTGGGGGCCTCCACCGTGCCGGCTCAGTATCTGATGCCTCGTATTCTGGCGGATTTCGCCCGCCGGAAGCCGGACTGCCAGTTTTTGCTGCGGAGAGGGGACAGCGCCCAGATCCATGAGATGCTCCGCTCCGGTCAACTCCAGATCGGCTTTGTGGGGATACGGATGGACGAGAAGGAATTCCGCTATTTCCCCGTGCTGGAGGACCGCTTGGTCCTGGTGACGGAGAACAGCCCCCGCTATCAGGCCATGCGGCCGGACGCCGGGATGGACCTGCTGCTGCGGGAACCCATGGTGGCCCGGGAAACGGACTCCGGCACCTGGCTGGAAACGGAGAAGTGGCTGCGGTCTGAGGGGATCCAGCCGGAAAAGCTCCATATCCTGGCCCGGATGGAGAACCCTGACGCTATCCGCCGGGCGGTGGCCCGGGGCATGGGTGTGTCGGTGCTCTCCTCCCTGGTGGTGGAAGAGGACGTGGCGGAGGGCCGCCTGCGCCAGTTCGAGCTGGGCGAAGGGGTCCGGCGGCAGATCTGCATGGTGGTCCGTGAAAAAGCGGAGCTGTCCATGCTGCAGCAGTCCTTTGTGGACTTCGTGCGTAAGACCACACTGGATATCCAAAACTGAAGCGGCGTCATCGCCTGTGACAATAGCTGATAGAAAAACAAGAGCGCCCGGTCGAAAGACCGGGCGCTG
>CAZFJB010000023.1:7881-10112 GCA_964519775.1 uncultured Oscillibacter sp. | reverse complement strand
GCCGTGGCCGCCGCGCTGCTCACGGGCTGCGGGGGACATACCCATCAGGCGGCCGGCGGGTGGAAGGCGGATCTCAGCGAGCACTGGCAAATCTGCGGAGAATGCGGCAAAGAGATGGAAAAAGGCGCCCACACACTGGAAGAGTTTGACCTCTGCGCCGTCTGCGGCACGGAGGTGGTGGACTGGGGCGACAGCAAGAGCCTCTACCAGTTCAACGAGCATGACGAGCTGCTGAGAACAGTGGATTATGACGAAAGCGGCAAGGTCATTACGGAGACCATTTATGAATACGAATATGATGCGGAGGGTGATCTGCTCTCATCCTCCACCGTGACGGACGGCGTGCTCATGGACGAGAGCCTTTACACCACGGTGGATGGGGAGCGGGTCCTCAGCGAGTACACCGGCTATCTGGAGGATGGCGGCGGGACCGTCAGCCATTATGACGGGAACGGAAACATGATCCGCACCATCTTCTATGACGCCCAGGGCAACATGGAACTGCAAACGGAATCCGAGTATGCCCAGACCCCGGACGGCGAATGGTTCGAGCGGGTGTGTGTCACCACGGAGGCGGACGGCAGCCGGTATACCGCGGTGTTTTCCGAACGCGGCGACCAGATCAGCTCATCCTGCCACGACGCCCAGGGAGATCTGCTCTACCGGGATGCCTGGGTGTATACCTACGATGCCGATGGCAACTGGCAGACCACGCAATACTATTACAATGACGTGCTCACCAGTGAAACGGTGTACACCACGGTGGCCACGGAGGACGGCTCCATGACCTACCCCGAGACTGTGACGGAATATGATGAGGACGGCGGCATGACAGTGACGGTCTATGACGAAAATGGTCAGGAGATGAGCCGGACCTACTGCGCCGCCGAAAAATAAAGTGGACCCGCCTCTGCGGGGCTGATCGATACGATACAATTTGATCAAAAACGCACTCTTGCCTTGTGACAAGAGTGCGTTTTTTCGTCTGCGATCTCATCAGATAGTTCCCTCCGGGTCCCACAGGGTGCGGACCGGCACGGCGATCTGGGTGATGTAGTCCCCGCTGTGCTCGCCCCGGTTGGGCGGCCCCTCCAGATAGATGGAGCGGAAGGGCCCCGTGGTCTCAATGGCGTTTTTCCGCACACAGATTTGCAACGCCTGGATGGCGGCGGACGTCCCCTCGTAGGGCCCCCGGTAATAGACGCACAGGGCGGAGGTCTCGGTAAATTCCATGCGCTCGGGGCCGCTGAAGCTGTCTTCCACCGGGATGCAGAATATGAGATCCAGCGCATCCGTCTCCAGCGTCATCCGCATGGTGAACATCCGCTGTACCATGGACATTTTCCCCGTGCGGGCGGCGATATAGGGGTCCCGCAGGCGGTTGGCGGCCTCGGCCACATCCGCGCACCGGTAACGCCGGCAGAAGCAGACCTGCTGGGGCAGCGTTGCTTTATGGATGCTCAGATCTCCTGGCTTGGCGGAGCGGATCTGGAGCATCTGGATGTTCCGCTCCAGCATAGCCCGCAGCTCGTAGAGCCGGGCCAGGTGGTGGCTGATGTTCTCCGTGTTGTAGTAATACTCCGCCACCTCTTTTAAGGACAATCCCAGAGCCTGCAGGGACCGGATGGAGCGGATCTGAGTCATGTTGTCCGCCGTGTAATAGCGGTAGCCGCTGTCCGCGTCTTTTACGGCGGGGGTCAGCAGGCCCATGTCCTCATAGACCAGGATGGCCTTGCGGGTCACGCCCAGGATCTTCGCCACCTCGCCGATCTGAAACAGACTGTCATCATGCTTTTTCATGGTCGCATCCTAAAAAAGCTCTTGACTCGTCCCCTGAGGGACGATTTACAATTCCAGTATAGCATGACGAGGGCAGATTTGCAAGGAAGGCGAGAGGAATGAGCCTGAAGAGTTACTGCGAGGAAAACGGCCGATTACGGGGCCTGAATGAGTGGGACACGGAAAAAAATCTGCCGCTGACACCGGAAGACGTGGCCCACACCAGCATAACGCCGGTGTGGTGGCGGTGCGAAAAGGGCCACTCCTGGTGTACCCAGGTGCGGAGCCGATCCAGAGGCTCCACCGGCTGTCCCCAATGCCGGGAGGAGTTCCTGATGCGAAAAAGGCTCCGGCATATGCAGGATTAAGAAAGCTCGTTTCCCAAACCGGGGCAGCGCCAGGGGAGACAGAAAAAACGAAGAATAACGTACACATTGTCTTTTGCTGGCGGC
>CAZFJB010000023.1:6510-7781 GCA_964519775.1 uncultured Oscillibacter sp. | reverse complement strand
GGCGGCAAGTATTATTTGTCTAATGACCTGACCATTTCCGAAACCTTTACTATCAGTGTTGGCGGGGGGGGGGATACGACCAACACTGTCACCCTCGACCTGAACGGCCATGCGCTGAAATACGTTGGAACTGAGAATGGCAGCGTTATCAAGGTGGCCAGTAGCGGTGATCTGACCCTGCGGGACAGCGATACGACTGCGCGGCACAAATTCACCGTGGATAGTAATGGGCTGTGGACGCTTTCTGAAAGTGGCGGTACTCAAACCGTCACCGGTGGCGTGATCACCGGCGGCAAGGGTGAGCAACCCTCAGGGAACAGCTCCTCCGGAGGCGGTGGTGTGTATGTGGATAAGAACGCCGCCTTCACCATGGAAGGTGGCAATATCACCGGCAATAGTTCCGATTGCGGTGGCAGTGTGTGTACTGCCGTAGATAAAAATTTCACCGTCTCCGGTTCGGTGAAGACTACGGACAACGTTACGGGCGGCACGCTGAACAACGAAACCGGAAAATACACCGGCGGCACGGATAATAATGTCTATCTGCTGTACGAAAGTACTTGCATTGACATCGGCGGCGCATTGAGCAACGGTGCCCAAATCGGCGTGACGAATGTAAAGTCGTCAGGAGCCAACAGCACTAAGGTCTTTACTTCCGGCTGGAAGAACAAAATGAGCGGCAAGACGCCCACCGACTACTTCACCTCCGATAACAGCGACTTGATCGTAACACTGTCCAGCAACGAACTCCAACTGAGCGAACGCCCGAAGGAGAAACGACACCGAGCGCCACGTTTACCGCCACCGGCGACACCACGGGTACGTTGTACAGTGTGACGGACGGCATGAAATACAAAATCAGCAGAAGTGGAAACAGCGGCACTTGGTATGATATTACTGACACCACGGTTAATCTCACTGGCCTGAATAAAAATGACATCAATTATGTAGTGAAAAAGGGAAATGGCTCGGACACTGCCGATTCTGATCCGAAGACGTTTACGCTCACAAGGCAAGCTACTCCCACCACTCCCACTGGCGTGGCCTGCGCCAGTTCCAGGAACAACGACGGCAAGATCACCGGCGTGACAACGGAAATGGTGTACAAAAAAGCCGACGATACAGACTGGACTCCCTGCACCGAAACAGAGGTCACCGACCTTGTCCCTGGCAATTACGATGTCCATGTGAAGACCGGCGGCACGAAACTGGCTTCCAATTACGCAACGGTGACTGTGGCCGAATACAGCGCCACCCCGACGCCGACTCCC
>CAZFJB010000023.1:0-6410 GCA_964519775.1 uncultured Oscillibacter sp. | reverse complement strand
ACGCCGACTCCCACCCCCAGCACGCCGTCGAATGATGACGACGATGACGATGACGACACCCCCGCCAGCTATCAGGTATCCTATACGGATAACGAGACAGCCGGCGGCAGCGTGAAGCTCTCCGCCAGCCGCGCGGAGGCGGGCGACACCGTGACCGTCACTGTGACGCCGGATGCCAACTATCAGGTCACCGGCCTGGTGGTGAAGGACAGCCGGGGCCGGACGCCGGACGTGAAGGACAACGGAGACGGCACCTTCTCCTTCAAAATGCCGGAGGGGAAAGTCACCGTGGAGCCGGTGTTCGTCTGGGGCAGCCCCTTCCGTGACGTGGCGAATAACGCCTACTGCGCCTCCGCCGTGGAATGGGCGCTGAAGCGGGGGATCACCACCGGCACCGGTGACGGTACCACCTTCAGCCCTTCGGCCCCCTGCACCCGTGGTCAGATGGTGGTCTTCCTCCAGCGCTTCTTCAAGGGCTAAGCCCCTCGGCGGCCAGCCGGCAATCAGTGAACCAGCAAGCCAGCCTCTCCGGACCCGGAGGGGCTGGCTTTTGCGTCCGCCTTGAAAATCATGTGTGGGTTTGCTACAATATGGGAACCAGAAAAAATAAAGGAGATTCGTGATGGATTACCTGAAGCGTGCCCGGGAGTTGAGCGGGCAGATCATGGAGGATCGCCGGACCTTCCACAGCCACCCGGAGATCGGCTGCGAGGTGCCCCACACCAGCGCCTATATCCGGGAAAAGCTGGAGGAGATGGGCCTGGAGGTCAGCGCCTGCGGACGCTGGGGCCTGACGGCTGTGATCGGAAAAAAGACAGAGGGGCCGGTGCTGCTGCTGCGGGCGGATATTGACGCCCTGCCCATGCGGGAGGAGAGCGGTCTGCCCTTTGCCAGCCGGTTCCCCGGCCTGGCCCACTGCTGCGGCCACGACAACCACGCCGCCATGGTGCTGGGCGCCGCCCGGATGCTCAAGGAGAATGAAGACGCCCTGGCGGGCCGGGTGAAGCTGATGTTCCAGCCCGGTGAGGAGAGCGGCAACGGCTGCCAGGAGATGCTGGACGCCGGCATTTTGCGGGACCCGGCGCCGGACGCCTGCCTGGGGATGCATGTGGATGCCGCCAGCCCCCTGGGCTGGATCAACTGGGGCGAGGGGGCTGTGTTCTGCTCCAACGATGTCTTTGCGCTGACGGTGAAGGGCCGGAGCTGCCACGGCGCCCGCCCCCATCAGGGGAAGGACGCCATCAACTGTGCCGCCCATCTGGTGCTGGCGTTGGAGAGCCTCATCGCCCGGGAGGCAGACCCCAGCCAGACGGATATTCTGACGGTCTGCTCCATCGAAAGCGATGCCAAGGCCTTCAATGTCTTCCCGGAGAGCGTGCGGCTCAAGGGCAGTCTGCGGACCTATGACGACGGCCAGCGGACCTATCTGCTGGAGCGGTTGAAGGAAGTGTGCGAGTACACGGCCAGGACCTTTGGCTGCGCGTGCGATGTGGAGCTGGACGCCGGGATGAACGCGGTGATCCTGGATAACGCCATGGAGGAGGAGATCAAGGGTTATATCACGGCGACCCTGGGGGAGGAGATCACCATGGCTCCGGCGCCCATCCGCAAAATGGGCAGCGACGATGTGGCCTGCCTGACGGCCCGGCTGCCCAGCGCCTATTTCTTCCTGGGGGCCGGCATTGACCGGGAGACTCCCTATCCCTATGGCCAGCACAACACCAAGGTGGTCTTCAACGAGGCCTGTCTGCCCCTGGGTGCCGCCGCCCTGGCGGGCTGCGCGGAAAATTGGCTGAAAAACCACGCGAAATAAATCGTAAAAGCGAAAATCCCCCGGAAAGCGTAGCTTTCCGGGGGATTTTTCGTATTGAGGCGGCCCTTAGCCCCACAGGGCGGAGAGGGTGGGAATGATCTGCTTTTTCCGGCTCATGATCTTGGGCAGGAACACGGAGTTGCCCGCGTCCGTCACGCTGAAGGCCTGGCGGATGGTCTCCTCATCGCCTACATACAGAAGGTGCGAGCCTTCCAGCAGCACGTCGGTGATCATCAGCAGCACGGTGTTCAGGCCGTTCTTCCGGCGGATCTCCCGCATACAGTCCAGAAATTCCGTTTTCCGCTCCATAAGCCGCTCGGAGTCCATGCAGGTGACCTGGCTGACGGCCAGATTGTGGCCGGCGATGTGGAACTCCTTATAGTCGGTTTTGATGATGGCGGCGGCGCTCTTATCCTCGCCGGTGGCGGCGGAGAAGATCACCTTGCCCAGCTCGTCCAGGGAAACATGGGCAATGCGGGCCATGCGGTTGGCAATGTCGATATCCCGCTGGGTGCAGGTGGGGGATTTGAACATGACCGTGTCGGACACGATGGCGGCGGCCATGAGTCCGGCCATTTTGGCGGTGGGCATCAGGCCCTTTTCCTGGTACATATCCGCCACGATGGTGGTGGAGCTGCCCACCGGCTCGTTGCGGACGTAAATGGGGTTCTTGGTCTCAATGTCCGCCAGACGGTGGTGGTCCACGATCTCCAGAATGTCCGCCTGGTCCAGACCGGGAACAGACTGGGCTTTTTCGTTGTGATCCACCAAAATGACCTGCTTGCGGCGGGGGCGCAGCAGATGGAAGCGGGAGAGGGTGCCCACGACCCGCTCATGTTCGTCCAGAATGGGGTAGGCCCGGAAGCGGCTCTCTAGAACGGCGTTGCGCACATCGTCAATATAATCGTCCAGATGGAAGCAGACCAGATCGTGGCTCTTGCACACCCGCTGGATGGGCAGAGCGTGGCAGATGAGATGCACGGCCCGGTAAGCGTCATAGGGGGTGGCGATGATACAGGTCTCCGATTCCTGCTCCAAAAGGGCGCGGTCCACCTCAGCCTGACAGACGATGACGCAAGGCACCCGCAGTTCCAGCGCTCGGCGGATCATATCCGGCTGGTCGCCGCAGACCACGATGCTGTCCGCGTCGGAAAAGAGGAGGTGCTCCCGGCCAGCGGGCAGGGCGATGGTGACCTCGCCGGAGATCTCGTCCCGCAGCTCGCCGCCCTGGTTGAGGATCTTTCCCTCCAGCACAGAGAGGAGGTTGCACACCGGCACGCACTGCACTCTGGAGTCCCGCACCGCCAGCATATCGTAGCTGGCGACATCGCCGGCGGAGAGCATACCGTACAGGGTGCCGTCCTCATTGCAGACGGGCATGACGGAAATACGGTCCTTCTGCATCATCTGCCAGGCCCGGCTGATGGTGGCGCCGGGAGAGAGGGTGGGGGGCGTGTCGTAATCCAGGTCCCGCACCTGGGTGCGGACGTTGTGGATCAGCTCCGGAGCCTGGGCGTCAAAGCGGTTCAGCACGGCCTGGGTCTCGTCGCTGACCTGGCCCAGACGGGCGGCGCAGTACTGCCGCTGGCCCAGGGCGTTTTTCAGCGCGGCGTACGCCATGGCGGATACGATGGAGTCCGTGTCTGGGTTCCGGTGACCGGTGATGTAGACTTTATCCATTCCGTTTCTCCTTTTATATCGCAGGCTCCCGTACCGCCTGACGGCACGGGGTGGGTATCTGTTATCATCATAATACGCTAACCGCAAGGGCTTTGTCAACGGAGCCTTTTGACAAACAGACGGAGAAAGCACTGGGAAAAGCGGGGCATTTGACGAAGAAACGCAACGATTTTAACGGGAATTTGGCAGAAGGGACCGAGCCGGAACAGATGAGCCCCGGCAATCTGGCGGGAAGCGTGGGCGAAAAAGAGATGGATTTGTGAAAATTCACAGTTGACTTTAGCCCTTTAAAGCTGTATGGTATTAACATCAAACAGCTTTAAAGCGACAGCGTTACGGAGAGCCGGCCGCAAGGCACCGCGTTTCCCTGAAACCATCCGCCGCGTAAAGCGCGCGTCAAAGGAGAAGATGAAGATGAAAAAGAAATTGCTTGCGCTGGGTCTGGCCGCGGTCATGACCATGTCCCTGGCCGCCTGCGGCGGCTCCAAGACAGAGACGCCCGCCGACTCCGGCGAGTCCGCTGCCAAGACCTCCTACAAGGTGGGTATCTGCCAGTTGGCTCCCCATGTGGCGCTGGACGCTGCCACGGAAGGCTTTAAGGACGCCCTGACTGAGGCATTGGGCGACGCTGTGACCTTTGACGAGCAGAACGCCGCCGGCGAGCCCACCACCTGCGCCACCATCGTCAACGGCTTTGTTTCCGGCGATGTGGACCTCATTATGGCCAACGCCACCTCCGCTCTGCAGGCGGCAGCTTCCGCCACCGGCGATATCCCGGTGCTGGGCACCTCCGTCACCGAGTACGGCGTGGCCCTGGGTATCGACAATTTCAGCGGCACCGTGGGTACCAACGTCTCCGGCACCTCTGACCTGGCTCCCCTGGATCAGCAGGCGGCCATGATCAAGGAGTGGTGCCCCGATGCCAAGACCGTGGGATTGCTGTACTGCTCTGCCGAGGCCAACAGCCAGTATCAGGTGGACACCGTGCAGGCCGCCCTGGAAGGTCTGGGCTTCACCTGCACCCAGTATCCCTTCTCCGATACCAACGACATGGCTTCCGTGACCCAGAACGCCGCTGACAACTGCGATGTGATCTATGTCCCCACCGATAACACTGTTGCCAACAACACCGGCATCGTGGACAACATCTGCAACGGCAAGGTTCCTGTCTTCGCCGGCGAGGAGGGCATCTGCTCCGGCTGCGGCGTGGCCACCCTCTCCATCAGCTACTATGACCTGGGCGTCACCACCGGTAAGATGGCGGCGAAGATCCTCACCGGTGAGACCAACGTCTCCGAAATGCCCATTGAATACGCCCCCCAGTTCACCAAGAAGTATAACCCCGTGACCTGTGAGGCACTGGGCCTCACCGCCCCCGAGGGCTACGAGGCCATCGGCTAAGACCAGAACACCCACTGACAGCGGAAAAGGCCCTTTCCTTTTCCGCTGTTTTGTGCTAATATTCTTTTCAGCCTATTTCGGGCCGCAAGGCCTATCACATGGAGGAAACAACGGATGATGAGCTTCATCAACGCGCTCCCCGGGGCCATTTCTCAGGGCCTGATCTGGGGCATTATGGCGATTGGCGTATACCTGACCTATCGGATATTGGATGTGTCTGACCTGACGGTGGACGGCTCCTTCTGCACCGGCGGCGCTGTCTTCGTTATGCTGTTCGGCAGCGGGGTGAATCTGTGGCTGGCGCTGTTGGCGGCGCTGCTGGCGGGGATGCTGGCAGGCTTGGTCACAGGATTGCTTCACACGCTCTGCGGCATTCCGGCGATCCTGGCGGGTATTCTGACCCAGCTTTCCCTGTGGTCCATCAACATGGCCATTATGGGCATGAAGGCCAGTGTGGCCATCAGTGTTACCAACCCGGAGGTGCTGGACCGGCTGCTGGTGTCTCTGCGGTTCGTGCAGGATGTGGCCAAGGGCAGCCGCCCCTTCTACCGCCATCCCATTTTCGTGGTGGGATTGTTCACCGTGGCCCTGATTGCTATTTTGTACTGGTTTTTCGGCACGGAGCTGGGCTGCTCCCTCCGGGCCACCGGCTCCAATGTGAATATGTCCCGGGCGCAGGGCATCAATACCGACCTCAATAAGGTGCTGGGACTGATGATCTCCAACGGCCTGGTGGCCCTCTCCGGTGCGCTGCTGGCGCAGTACAACGGCGCCAACGAGATCAACGTGGGCCGGGGCGCCATCGTCATCGGCCTCGCCGCCGTCATCATCGGCGAGGTGCTGCTGGGCAAGGTGTTCCGCAACTTCGGCCTCAAGCTCCTCTCCGTCTCCATCGGCGCCATCATTTATTACATCGTTATGCAGGCCATTCTGGCCATGGGCCTGAACCCCAACTATCTCAAGGCCCTCTCTGCCCTGGTGGTGGCGGTGTTCCTGGCCATCCCCTATTGGAAGGGCAAATATTTCCACGCCAAAGTGAAGGCAGTTCCGGCCAATGCCGAAAAGGGAGGTGAGCGCAATGCTTGAGGTCAAGAATATCTGGAAGACATTCAACGCGGGGACCGTCAATGAAAAGCAGGCGCTCCGGGGATTGAGCCTGACATTGAACGACGGGGATTTCTGCACCGTCATCGGCGGCAACGGCGCCGGCAAGTCCACCATGCTCAACGCGGTGGCCGGCACGTTCCCGGTGGACAGCGGCACCATTTCCATCGGCGGCGTGGATGTGACCCGGCTGCCGGAGTATCAGCGGGCCAAATACATTGGCCGGGTGTTCCAGGACCCCATGATGGGCACTGCCGCCACCATGCAGATCGAGGAAAATCTGGCGCTGGCCATGCGCCGGGGCCAGAAGCGCACCCTGCGGGTGGGTATTACTCGCTCCGAGCGGGAGGACTATAAGGAAATGCTGAAGATCCTGGACCTTGGTCTGGAGGACCGGCTGACCAGCAAGGTG
>CAZFJB010000022.1:0-10388 GCA_964519775.1 uncultured Oscillibacter sp. | reverse complement strand
TCGGCTCCTGATGGGGATAGACCTTCTTGATATTCTTTAAAACGACTTCTGCCATGACTTCGTACTCCTTCCGCAAAAGTTAAGAGATCACGCTTCGTTTTCAAAAGGCAGTCCACTGTCTGCTGTTTTTTTCAGAGCCTCTCTGTCTCCTATTACAACGACATTATTATGGAGCTGCAAAATGGATGCCGGACATTCCGGCGTGATCGGGCCGCAAAGCGCACGGTACAGCGCTTCACTCTTCTCTGCTCCGCAGGCAAGCAGCAAAATGCGGCGCGCTGACATGATGCCCCCGATCCCCATCGTCAATGCCTGCTTCGGCACAGCATCGATCGTATCGAAGAAGCGGGCGTTGGCTTCGATCGTGCTTTGAGACAAGTCCACGGTATGCGTCTCCTTTACGAAGCAGCATCCTGGCTCATTGAAGCCGATGTGTCCATTTCGGCCCAGCCCCAACAGCTGCATATCCGCGTATCCCAGAGATGCCAGCATTGTGTCATAAGCGGCGCACTCTGCCTTCGTATCCTCCGCCATGCCGTTTGGAATATGGGTATGCGCAGGGTCGATGTCAACGTTGTCAAACAGATTTGCCCGCATATAGTACCGGTAACTCTGCTCATGCTCAGGAGTCAGCCCCCGATATTCATCCAGATTGATCGTATGCACATTCCGAAAGCTCAAATAACCGCTCCGGACCCAGTGCGTCAGCCGTTCATAGGTCCCCAGGACCGTAGATCCCGTCGCTAAGCCCAGCACGCAGGCCGGATCACGGTATATCTCTGAGGCAATGAAGCGCGCCGCGCGTTGGCTCATTCCATCATAATCGTTTTCTCGAAAAATTCTGACCATGGTTTTGGTCCTCCTCTGTGGCGCGTCTGAACGTGCCGGTTCGTCCGTGCGGGCTCAAAAGCACTGCGTATCCGAATCTCCGCCATATCTCAAATCCACAGCTACCCTTCAAAATCCGCGGTATCCGTTACATTCGCATAATCTCCCATGATACGGAATTGCGTGGGCGTGATATTCTGTCTTTTGCGAAACTGACGTGAAAAATTAGCCAGATCACGAAAGCCTACCGCATAGGCGATCTCTGTAACACTGTCATCCGTTGAGCGCAGCAGTCTGCACGCCTGTGTAATCCTGTAGTCCACCAGATAGGTCTGGGGCGGGCAGCCCAAATTCTTTTTAAAGATCTTATAGAGATATGTTCGGTCTATGATCATATGATTTGCGATCTGCTGCACCGAGATGTCCTCCGAATAATGATCGTGGATATAATTCAGGCACTCATCAAACAAGTCGCTTTTGTCGTTTCTGTTCTTAAACGCCTGCACCTTCTGAAATACATTTTGAAAGCAGTCCGCCACATTTTCCGGCTCCTGCGCCGCATTCATTGCCGCCCAGCAGATCTGATTCATTTCTCGCCGGATCACCTCCGGCGAGCCTTCGATCCGAAAGCAGGGCATCTGCCGGGAAATTCCCGCCTTCTGGAGCAGTTCTTCCAGAAGTGTCCCGGATACTTTCACCCAGAAATACTCCCACGGTTCTTCCTGATTCGGATAATAATTCGGCACTGTGCCCGGGAAGATCACAAATCCGGTCCCGGCAGTCATACGGTATTCGGTCTCGCCTTCCTTCAGGTGCCCAATGCCGTTCAATACAAAATGAACACGGTGCTGCTGACGCAAAAAGGTAGGCACGACCCGCTTCGGGTCCGGTGTTTCCCAGCCAAGCCCTGAGATCTCGATCTGTTTTTTGTCAGCGCCATCAGGAAGCAGCAGATGATCCTTATCCATAGTTCTCTCCTATGTGCGGTCTTGTGATCGCACCACAGCACATCGCTCTTGCCGTTTTTACAGTCTGTCTGTGCGAAGTGCGTCCAAATCGGTCCTCCAGCCGCCTGCCTGTCGACTCAAAAACTCGTCTCGATACTTATGGAAGTAGGACAAAAACTCATCCCCGTCATAAACCGCGCTCAAGCAGCCCACAGCCGTGACGCACTTTCCGCCGGTGATATTCCCCATCAAGACACTTTCCTCTACAGAATAGTCATGGTAAAGTCCGTAAAGCAGTCCGGCCATAAACGCGTCGCCTGCGCCAGTGGAGTCCTGATGTACATAAGAGGGAATCGCCGGTATGATAACATATCGATTGTTTTTGAAAATCAGGCAGCCTGACCGATCAAGCTTTATAATAACATATTCGAAAAAATCTGACAAAACATTTGCAGCCTCATACAGCGTGCTGCTGTCGGTCAGCCGCAGGGCCTCCTGCGCATTCGGCGTATAATAGTCTGCCAGGGTCAAAACATCGGAATAATTCTCAAGCGTAAGGCCTGCCCGCAGGCTGGTATCATACAGGAGCCGCGCTCCCTCACGCTTGAGCCTGCGGTAGACATCCAGGGACGCAAGACCGATCTGCACCAGCTTGGCACCGCAGGATTCCGTATAGATCGTCTCATCGATCAGCTCTGTGTGCGGAAATGAAGCCGCCTTGGTCACAAATGTTCTCTGCTGCTCGGTCAGCATCACTGCGGTCAGATTATACGGTGTGCCTACCCCGGCATACAGATTCGTAAATGCCACGTGAAATTGCTCCAATACACCGCGCGCAAACTGAGACATTGGATCCTCTCCAAGCGCAGTCTGCAATCTTGTCGGAACCCCCAGATGATTCAGGTTTGCCAGAGTTGCCGGTATTCCTCCCCCCATCTGCTGGGTAAAGTCACTGGAAAAGACCTCTTCTCCTTCCTCAGGAAGGCAGTCCAGGCCCTTGAACACCATGTCGATATTGATTTTTCCGGCGCCAGCTACAAATGACATATCTCACCTCATATAAGAACACCGCTCAAAGCATATACGCTCTATTATGCTCATAGTACGCGTTTACAAGATGCGCTGCCAGAGAATAGGAATTGACCAGCGGATTCATCATCAGGCTGTCGACCGCCGCCGCGCGGTCCCCGCTGCAGATCGCCTTCGCCGCCATGCGCTCATAGGCTTTTACGCGGCGGATCAATTCCATGATGCGCTCATCCGGCGCTTCCACTTTGCGCGGCACACAGTCCCCACCGCTGATCCGGCAGGTGCATTCGATCACATCCTCATCTCTCAGCGTGGGGAGTGCTCCCTGATTGGGTACGCAAAGGATCATATTTCCTTCCTTGCCGGACTGTTCAATCTCTATAAAGCGAAGCGCTACACCGGCATATCCGCCGGCATCCTGTGCATACACGTCAAATTTCCACTGATCCTTGCGATGCTTCCCTGTTTCTCCGGCCATATAAGAGTTGATACGCTTTCCGTACCAATACTCAAACCGCTCCAGACAGCGGTCAAACTCCTTTTCGATGTCGAAGGTACGCAGTTCTTCCAGCATCCGGCGGTTTACCGTCTCAATCAGCTCGCCACGGGTCTGATAGGCAGAGCGAATGTTTGCGACCGCCTTTTCACGATAGAAATAATAGTAAAGATACTCATTGGGGATCATGCCCAGATGCTCCACCAATTCTTTTCCGAAGAAGCTCATATCCGTATCCGTGTAGGCCCGCGGATCGCTGATAATCTCCCGCAGCATCTCCTTGCCGTTGATGCGTACGGAATCAAACACGGACAGATGATTCAGGCCATAGCAGTTGCCCTCCACCGCATTGGGCGACACGCCATACATTTTCGCAATCTGATCCAGCATACTTGTGGGTGCGTCACAGATCCCATAGGTAAAATCATAGCCCATATCGCGAAGGGCCTGAGAGACTAATCCGGCGGGATTCGTAAAATTGAACACCTTGACATCGGGCTTCGCATATTTTCGGATCAGCTCACAGTAGTGTGCCAGCGCCGGGATCGAACGCATTGCGAAGGAGAAGCCCGCCGCTCCGGTGGTCTCCTGCCCCAAAAGGCCGCAGGCCAAGGCGATCCGCTCATCCTGTGTGCGCATCTCATCTCCGCCGACGCGAATAGTCGTCAGCACATACTGGGCATCCCTGACCGCAGCAATGGGGTCCTCTGTTAATTGGACTTCCAGCGTCGGATCCAGCAGTCCGGCAACGTGCCGCGCCATACCGCCATAGACCCGTAGTTTTTCAGGATCGTTATCCATAAGCACGATCTGATCTATATTGAGTTTTTTTGCCCGCAGCGCAAGGCTCTTTGCCAAAAACATGGAGCGAACGCCGCCACCGCCGATAACTGTCAGTTTCATATGCACCCTCCGCATGGTTTACACAGTTTTCTGTTAATTCTTCAATACCAGTCAAGCGGAGAGCGGTACGGAGCATGTCACTCCGTACCGCTCCGCTCTGTATCTGCAGCTTGCAGCTCAGTTTACTTTGCAGCGACCCACTGCTCGACCTCAGCCTGTGCCTGAGCAAGGCTCTCCTCTGCGGGAACGCCATTGAGCGTGGTTGCCTCAACGGCATTGACCAGCATGGAGCGGCAATCGGCGCGGTAGATATACCGGGGTGTCCACAGATAGGCGATGCTATCCATGATGGCGCTCATGCTCTCGCTGTCTGCAATGCCGTCAAAGCTCAGGGCAGACTTGACCGCCGGCAGACCCTCGGTGCTCTGGTTCTCCCAGAAATACTGCGCGAATTCCTTGCTGGCGGTAAACTTCACATACTCCCAAGCCGCATCCTTGACCTCGCAGTTTGCGGCGATGGCCACGGGGCTTCCGACGAACAGGCCGCCCATGCCCTCCTGCTCATTCACAAAGAGTCTGGCAACGCCATAACGCTCTTCCAGGCCGAGCGCCTTCAGGTTGAAGAAGTTCGCCGGATTGCAGCGCATATTGATGGCAATGTTATTGTTAGGCTTGCCAAATGCCTCGCCGCCCTGATAGAGCATCACGCCCTCAGGGCAATACTTTGTCAGATCCACCATCTTCTTCAGGGACTTGACCATGGTTTCGCTGTCAAACGTCACCTGCATGGTATCCGCGGTGAGGCCCTCACCCCAGGTGCCGCCGTAGTACTCGTTGATGTTCATGAGCACATCATCGCCGTCCGTGCCCTTGAAGAACAGTCCGTAGTTATATTCGCCGGTCACAGGATTGGTACCGGTCATCTTGGCAGCCTTTTCCTCAATTTCCTCCAGTGTGGGCGTATCAGAGAGATACTCGACGCCCCACTCGTCAAACAGCTGCTTATCATAGAGAATGAAGCGGGTATCCGCGATCAGAGGCAGGCCGTAGATCTGCGCCTCAGTATCCTCGGGGCCAACGCACATCCAGCCGTTGACCTGTCCATCGATGTAGGCACCCAAATCAAAGGTGCTGTCGCCCTCAATATAAGGTGTCAGATTTTCCAGAAGCCCCTGTGCGGCAATGCTGGCGATGGCGGGCACCTGATACACATCGCATTCCTTGCCGAGGATCATGGACTGCGTCTTTTTCGTGTAGTCATCCCAGCCCATGATAATGAATTCCAAATCGATATCAGAATGCTCTCTCTCGAACAGCGCTTCCAGTTCCTTCATACCCTTGACGCTTTCGCCGGAGATCGGATCGATGGCATCTTCATACTGCATATCGCCGATCCACTGCACGCGCAGATGGGTCTTCTGCGTTTCCGCAGCCGCACTGCTCCCGCTGGAGCTCTGGCTGCCAGACTTGCTGCCGCCGCAACCCGCAAGAGTCGCCACCAGCATGACAGTCGCCATTGCTAACGCTAAAAGTTTTTGCTTTTTCATATTTTTTCTCCTTTTCGTAATGTTTTTCAGTATCTGTAGGCCTGCCCATTCTTGTTCTTTAACAGCATTCCTCCTATCCATCTTCTCACTCATATCGCTCATTCGACCTCCGGGGCCATGTTATTCGCCCTTCACCCCGGTAAGCGCAATGCTCTGGATGATATATTTTTGCAGTATGAGAAATACGATCAGCACAGGGATAACACCAATGAATGCAACCGCCATCGTGCTGCCCGCCATCCGCGTGCCGCCTTCATAGGAAAACGACGAGATCAAAATGGGGATCGTGCGGTTCTCCCGCCCTGTGAGCACGCACAGCGGCCACAGGAACGCATTCCAGCTATCCATGAATTTCAGGATCGCAATGGTGGCGATGATGGGGGTCGTCAGCGGCAGGTAGACCTGCGCAAAGATCTTAAAGGGGCCTGCGCCATCGATGGCCGCAGCCTCCGCCAGACTGTCCGGCAGCTTGTCAAAAAAGTTTTTGCTGAGCATCAGACCGAACCCATCCACCATATTGGGCAGGATCAGGGGCCACGGCGTATTGGTCAGGCCCATATTCAAAAACATTTTGTACATAGGGATGAGACGCGTCTCAAAGGGGATCATCATCGTGGCCAACACCACCATGAAGATCAGCTTTTTCCCTTTAAACTTTCCTTTGGAAAACGCGTATCCGCCCAGCATGACCGAGATCATGTTGACTACGACGCTCCCCACCGCAATAATCAGCGAATTTTTGTACGATGACAGGACTGCTCCGTTCTGGCTGATGACCTTAAAGTTGAATAGAGACGGTTCCGTAATTTTGAACGTTGGCGGGAAGGGTGGATTGATATTTGCATATCGCTCAAACGATACCACGCCCATCCAGACAAACGGCATAATGAACACAACACCAACGGCCAGCAGGATCAGAAACGCCACTAAATGAGAAATACGTTCCCGTTTTTTTGCCGATTTTATCATTGCAGCGCCACCCCTTTCTTTAAATATCCATCTTCGTCAGCTTCATATTCAGCAGGGTGAATGCCATGATCAGCGCAAACAGCGCAAAGGCCGCGGCAGACGCCATACCGAACTCATACCGTCCGAAGCCCAAGTCGTAGATATAGCCCACGATCGTCAGGAGAGAGCGGGAAGGAGAGCCAGTCTGCCCGCCCAAAACGTATACATCGGAGAAGCGCTGCAAGCCGTCGATCCAGCCCATTACGAAGAGGAACGCAAAGGCGCCCCGCATCTGCGGCATAGTGATATAGCGATGCATCTGAAGCGTTGAGCATCCGTCGATCTTAGCGGCTTCGTAATACTCCGGTGAGATTGCCTGCAAATAGGACATGAAAATAATGATATCAAATCCGAGAGATTTCCAGATGCCCATAAAAACCGCGCCGAAGCGCGCTCCCAGAGAGAATTGGAGCCATGAAACCGGGGCGATCCCGAACAGCCCCAAAAACTGGTTCAGCAAGCCCTGCGGATGCAATACGAACAGGAACAGCGCGCCAGCAGCAACAGCAGGCGTCACATACGGGATAAAAAACAGGGATTTCAGAACATTTTTCCCTCTATTCAGGGAATTGATGACCACAGCGATCACAAAGCCGGCCGGAAGCGCGATCAACATCTGAAAAAAGGTAATAAAGAAAGAATTGAAGATCGTCTTTCTGAATACCGGGTCATTCAGGATATACCGATAATTGTTCAAACCATTCCAGCTTTCAATGGTCCCGTTGGAATCAAAAAAACTCAGCCGAAATGCCTCGGCGATAGGGTACACCATAAAAAGAATGATACCCAGAATGGTTGGGATCAGAAAAAGATACCACAAAAATGATGTCTGTTTTCTTTTTGCCAGCGCCGCAGTCCGCGCGTTTTTATTGTGCGCCATAGGCTCAGTCCTTTCTTATCAGAATCTCATTTCGACTGTCAAATGCTTCTATCAATGCCTCTTTTTGTATAATTGTAGTATAGTTTCCCGAAATTGTCTTTTTCCTATGTTGAAATCTATTTGTCTAATGTTGCCACTTCCATTTGATTTTTTGTCGGCTTTGCGAGTGGATTCTATCTCGTATATAAAATCACAATTCGCTTTTGAGTGCGGCTCACCCGCCATAAATGTGTCAAGCAAAGGGTACCACGGAATATCTGTATGAAATTTCGCGCTGCTGTGATCAGTAAGAAATCCCGGTTTTGTTCCCCTTTTTCGGGAGCCGTTACATAAATTTATAAAAACTTTCTCCCCAGGACATTGACAGGCGGGGGCGAACAGGCTATCATAAAGTTAATCTATATGAACCATTTACTTTGAGGGATCAGAATGGATCAATATTTTATCGCGAACGCCACGTTTTCCAAATTCAGCAAACATTACATGGATCTGAAAAAGGGGCTGCCTATCCGCCCCAGCGAGATGGGGGTACTGAACATTCTTGCCGCCGCCCCTGGCCCCCATACCTCTGTCATGCTGGCAGAGCTTCTGGGGGTCTCCAAGCCGATGATCACCGCCTACCTGACCGCCCTGTTGGAAAAAGGTTACATCGCAAAGGAGCAGTCCCGGGATGACAAGCGGGTGTATCATATTCTGCCCACACAGAAAGCCAAGCAATTGGTAGAGAATGTCAGAGCGGATACCAACGCCCATCTTGCCGATCTGGTATCGGCGCTGGGGCAGGAGGACTTCGATCTGCTGGTCAAGCTGGCACAAAAAGCCAATCAAACTTTAGAAGCCAACCAAAGGGGCAGGAAATGAGCATCCGGCTGTGAGGAGGAAACCGCAATGGATCTCAACGATAAGATCTGGAACCCGTGGCACGGCTGTCACAAGTGCAGTGAGGGCTGCCAGAACTGCTACGCCTATTTTCTCGATAAGCGCTATGGCCGCGACACCAACGAGGTGCTGAAAAATAAGTCCGACTTCACGCTGCCCATCAAAAAAGACCGCGCCGGAAACTGGAAGCTTCCCGGCGGCTCCTTTGTCCGTGTCTGCATGGCCAGCGACTTCTTTATCGAGGAGGCGGACGCCTGGCGCATTGAGGCGTGGGACATGATCCGCCGCCGCAGCGATGTGACTTTTTCTCTTCTGACCAAGCGGGCAGAGCGCATCAAGGACTGCCTGCCCCACGACTGGGGCGATGGCTGGGACAATGTGTCCTTCTCCGTTTCCTGCGAGAATCAGAAGCGGCTGGAGCAGCGCCTGCCCTACCTGCTGGAGCTGCCCGCCAAGCACCGCTGGGTCAGTCTGAAGCCTTTCATCGGCGAGATCGACATGGCCGATTACCTCGCCACCGGCAAGATCGAAACGGTGCTGGCCGGCGGCGAAAACTATTTAGGCTCCCGTCCGCTGCACTACGAGTGGGTGGAAAAGGTCTACGATGCCTGCGTGGAACACGACGTGCAGTTCATCTTCGGTCAGACCGGCAACGTCTTCATCAAGGACGGAAAAGAGTACAAGATCCGCAGCCGCACGGAGCAGATGGTGCAGGCGCTGAAAAGCGGTCTGAACCACCCCGCCAAGGACATTGAAGCGGAAGTCGCCGCCATCTACGACCGCAAAGCGGCCATGAAAGCCGCCATGGAAGCTAAACACAAGCCAAGAGAAGAAGACAAATTTCACTGCTGAGGAGGTAATCAAATGAAAGAGTTAAATCGTCTCGGTCTCGGCACCATGGGAATGTCCATCGTGCGCAATCCCGAAAACTCCGTCAAAACCATCCACGCCGCGCTGGATGCCGGCATCACCCTGTTCAACACCGGCGAATTCTATAACGGCAGTGAAAGTGAGCTGATCGTGGGCCAGGCGCTCAAGGGCGTCCAGCGGGACCGCTATTTTCTGTCCGTCAAGTTCGGCGTACTGCCCTCCCCCGAGGGCGGCATCTACGGGCTGGACGTGAAGCCCCATAATGTCAAAGGCCACCTGACCTATTCCCTGCGCCGTCTGGGGCTGGACTACATTGACCTCTACCAGCCCGCCCGGATGGATACCACCATCCCTGTGGAGGAAGTGGTGGGGGCCATTGCCGATCAGGTACAGGCTGGCTATGTGAAGCACATCGGCCTTTCTATGGTGGATGCGGAGACCCTGCGCCGTGCCTGCCGTGTGCATCCCATCCACACGGTGGAAATGGAGTATTCTCTCCTGGATCGCGGCATTGAAACCGAGCTGATGGCCGCGGCAAAAGAGCTTGGAGTCAAAGTCCTTGCCTTCGGGACCGTGGGGCATGGTCTGCTGCGGGACGATATTCTGTCCACCTCCACAAGTTCCATGATGCCCCGTGGGATGCTTGCCCCCGAGCACCGGGAGAAAAATCTTGCCATGGTCCGCAAGGTCAAGGAGATCGCGGATGAACTGGGGGTGAGCCTTTCTCAACTGGCGCTGGCGTGGAGCCTTGCCAAGTACGACCATGTGCAGAGCCTGATCGGCACAACGAACCCCGCGCATCTGCAAAGCGCCATCGACGCGCTGAACATCGAGCTGACCGATGCGGACATCACGCGCATCGAAGCCGCTCTTCCCGCTGAACAGGTGGGCGGCATGGGGATGCGGCATTCCGTCTTTACCGATGGAAAAATGATACTTGCCTGAGGATCAGACAAAACGCGAAGGAGTGCCTATCATGGAAAAAGTATGTGAATTTTTGCAGAAGGCCAAGGTATTTTATGTGGCTACGGTGGAGGGCGACCAGCCCCGCGTCCGTCCTT
>CAZFJB010000021.1:0-10485 GCA_964519775.1 uncultured Oscillibacter sp. | reverse complement strand
GTTTCAGCGGGTGTAAAGCGCATATACTTTTTGAGGAAAATGGTGGGGTCCGCCAGCCGGAAGCGGTAGATGCTTTGCTTGACATCTCCCACGGTGAAGAGATTTTTTCCCTCCCGGGACACCGCACGGAAGATGGCGTTTTGCACCTCGTTGGTGTCCTGATACTCGTCCACCATGATCTCCCGGTAGCGTCCGGCCACCTGGCGGCCCAGCTCCGTGGGGGTACCATTCTCCGTTACCAACAGCCGCAGCGCCAGGTGTTCCTGATCGGAGAAGTCCGCCCGATTCATCCGCAGCTTCTCCTGTTGATAAGCCTTGGAAAAGTCGGCGGTCAGCCGCAGAAGGGCCGTCATGGCCGGGGCCATGGCACGCAGATCCTCCATAGCCTCCTCCCCGCTGACGGAGAGGAACGCCTCCAGCTTTTTCACGGTGGCCTTGGCCCCCTCCCACAGCTTTTTCAGCCGCAGGACCTCCGGGTCGTCCTTGGCCCCCTTGGGGGTGATGAGCCGGGGAAATTCCACATGGTCCAGCGATTCCCGGGCTGCCGCCCAGTTTCGGGCCGCCGCCAGAGGAAGAAAGCTCCGCCCGGCGGTGAGAAATTTCTCCCCGTAGCCCCGCCAGAGGTCCGTTCCCTCTACGGAGAGGGCCGCCTGCCTCAGCGTTCGTGCCCAGTGCAGACCCTTTCGCCGGACCACTTTCAGCAGCTCCGCCGCATAGGGCGTCTCATCAAAGGCGCCGCTCAGATCGGACCAGATCTCCTGATTTTTCGCCAGCCATTTTCCGGGGTCGGCATGGCTCTGGAGCTTTTCGTAGGTTTCCAGCACCAGCGCCTCCAGAGCGCTGTCATCTCTGCCGGCACCCAGTGTGTCCGCCAGCAGGGCGGAGCCGGGGTCCAATTCCTCATAAAATTCTTCCAGCACCCGACCCAGGACCCGCTGGCGCAGAAGACCGGCGTCGTTCTCGTCCAGGACCCGGAAATCCGGTGTCAGGGCATAGCGCTCCCCCTCCCGGGCCAGAAGATGGGTATTTTCCCGCAGAAGGGCCGTACAGAAGGCGTCCACTGTTTTGATATCCGCCTGGTAGACCCGCAGAAGCTGGCCGCGGAGATGCTGATCTCCCGGGGTTTCCGCCATGCGGCGGCTCAGTTCGGCCGCAATCTTCCCCCGCAGTTCCGCTGCTGCCGCTTTTGTATAGGTGATGATGAGAAAATCGTTTACATGGGCGTGTTCCTCGGTTACATAGCGGAACAGCCGCTCCACCAGCACCTTGGTCTTGCCGGAGCCGGCAGCGGCGGAGACCAGCAGACTGCCGCCCCGGTTTTCCACTGCCGCGCGCTGCTGGGAGGTCAGATTCAGCTTTGCCATGCCGTGCCGCCTCCTTCCTCAAGGGTTTTCCAAAAGTCCTCCGCCTTTACCGGCAGGATATACCGCAGATGGTCCCGGTCCTGTCCGTCCCGGAAATGGCAGGCATCTGCCCACTGGCAGTAGGCGCACTGGCTGTCTTCCTCACTGCGGCCGCAGGGGTCCGCGTCGATATTGCCGCCGCGCAGCTCCCAGGCGATCTCATGGAGCAGATCGTCCACATAATTGCCCAGACGCCCCAGCCGCGCGGCGGAGGCCAGACTGCCGGAGAGATCTCCGCTCTTGTTGACCCGCAGAGGCAGGTAGTGGGGCTCCGTCAGCGCCTCATGCTCCATGGCCTGCAGCACCGCCGGGTCCTCCAGCAGCAAGCCGGAGCGCTTCAGGGTCTTTTCCCGCTCCTTTAATAGCTGTTCCGGTGTGATATTCCGCTCTGCGGTCAGGATCTCATCCCGGGCCGGGAGGTATAAAACGCCGGCGGGCTCAATGTCCTGGCCGAAGTATCTCTTCCCTTCTTTTTGCAGGGCAAAGAGGTACAAAAGCATCTGGATGTCCAGCCCCATGCGGACATTGGCCAGATCAAAGCTCTTTTTACCGGATTTGTAGTCCACCACCCGGAGATAGAGTTTGCCGTCCTTTACCCAGCCGTCCACACGGTCCACCTTGCCGCCTACCCGCAGTTCGCCATCCGGCTCCGAGATGATGACGGCAGGCAGCGCACCGTCTTTTCCGCCGAAGGACAGCTCAAAGGCCAGGGGCACGAAGTCCGAGTGCCGCAGTTCTTCCGCCACCTGGTCGATGACGGCGTAGGCCGTGGTCCGCAGACGGTCGAAGAGATAGCGGAACCGGGGGCCCCGGTTCTGAAAATTGGGCAGCTCCTGTGTGGTGTACGCCTCGGTATACTGCCGCGTCAGGCAGTGCAGCGTCTCGTTGTCCACAGCGGAAAACCCGCCCTGGGCCAGTACGTCCCGGGTGATATGTTCCAGAAGATAATGAAGGAAAGTGCCGATCTGGGGCGCGTCAAAGGCCGCCTTTTCCCGGGGCTTTGCCCGCAGACCATATTCCATGAAATAGGCGAAGTGACAGGAGCGGAGCCGCTCCAGCCGGGAAGCTGTCATGGAGATCCTCTGGCCATAAATGGCCCGGACGGAATCCGGAGACAGACTGCCTCGCCGGGCGGAGGCGGCGTCATGCATGGCGTCCAGCCGGCGGGCATGGTCCGAGTTCCTCCGCAGATAGTCGTCCAGCGCCCCGCCGGGACGCTGCCCCGCCACTTCCAGCGCTGGGACAAGGGCTGTCAGGCGATAGTCCTTGTCAGGCGATCCCCGCTCCAGGCGCAGATCCGGGAACAGCTTCCGCAGCCGCTCCGCCACAAAGGCGGGGCGCAGTTCCGCACCGGAGGCATCTGCCGCAGGGTAGCTCACCGTCAGCCCCTCCGTGGGCTGGGCCAGGGCGGCATAGAGATTTTGCAGCTCCACGCCCATGCGTTCCATCCCGCTGGGGGCCAGTTCAATGCCCCGGAGGGCCAGGGCCAGCCGGTCATCCTCGTTCAGCAGTCCGCCGCTCTGGCCCGGGTCCGGCAGCACATGGTCGTTGGCTCCCAGCAAAAAGAGGTATTTCACCGTGTGCCGGTCATTGCGGGTGATCTCGCTGACGGACACCTGATCCAGTGACACCGGAATGGTGCCCACGCTGTACTGGGTCAGCACCAGGCGGAAAAGCCGCTCAAAATCCTCAAATTCCAAGGGCTCTTCCCCTAAGATCTCCACAAACTGATCCAGCACGCCGCACAGGATCTCCCAAAGCTGGGCGGTCTCCTCGGCCTCCTGCATCCGGCCCGCCTCTGCCTGACGGCGCATCCGCTCCGTCAGGGCGGCCTCCAGCCCCAGTTCCTCCATGAAATCGTACAGTGCCCCGGCGTAGTCCCCGGCGGTCTTGCCTGCCTTCATTCCATCGGCCAGACGGCCCAGGGGGCCGCCCACCCGGCGGCGCAGCGTGTTGACAGTGTCCAGCCGGTTTTGGCGCTGGTCGTTCCAGTTCGCGCCGTAGCCGTCCGGATTCTCCGTCCAGTCCGTGTCCCGGAGCCACATCTGCCCATGGATCTCCCACTTCAAAACGTAGTTTTCCAGCAGATCGCACTCTTCCGCGTCCAGACCCGCCAGACCGGTTTTCAGCCAGCGGAACATATCCTCGTACTCATAGCCGCTGGAGATGGAGGCCATAACGCCGGTAAGCAGACTCAGCACCGGCTTTTCCAGAATGTCGCTGCGGCGGCTCAGGTACACCGGAATATCATAGCGCTCGAACACCGTTTCAATGATGCCGGCGTAGTCAGTCATGTTCCGGGCGGCGACGGTGATGTCCCGGCAGCGGCACACCCCCGCCGCCAGCAAGCGGCGGATGTCCGCCGCCGTCTGCTCCACCTCGGCATAGGGGGAGGATGCCTCCCGCAGCCGGATGCCGCCGTAGTCCCCCTCATAGGGGGCGTCTCCGTCAAAGAAGCAGCGCTCCAGATGCCCCAGAGGGGATGGATCAAGGGCTGTCAATTCTTCCACCTTTACAGAAACGCCCATCTCCCCAGCCAGCCGCTCCAGCATGGAGAGGGTCTTGAGGGTGGGGGCGAAGATCTCCTCACGGCTCCCCACTTCTCCCAGCAACGCCACGGTGACGGAACGGGCCTGCCGCAGAAAGACCGTCAGCGCCCGCCGCTCCTGGGCATTGAAATAGGTGAAACCGTCGATAAAAATGTCCTTGTCCCGGACATAGCCGGACTCCTCCAGATGGTCACAGAGCTTGGTCATCCGGTCCCGGGCATCCATGCCGGGGCGGCGGAGACGGGCTTCATAGGCGGCGTAGAGCAGGCTCAGATCCATGAGCTTATCATGGCTGGCACCCTCCATGGTCTGCGCCTGTTCATAAAGCAGCTCCGGCGTGACCTCATAGCAGCGCAGCTCGTCAAACAGGGAGAGCATCTGCTCCAGAAAGCCCACCTTTTGGGAGGGCTTGCGGTATACCGTCAGTTGGGGCACCATCTCCAGCAGCGCCCGCTGCAACGTCAGCAGCTTGCCGCCCTGATCCAAGGTCACGTCGGCAATGCCGCCGGTGAGGCTCAGCACCCGCTCCCCCAGCCGCCGGAAGCTCAGCACCTCGGCGTGGCGGCTGGCGCCGTCACCGCAGGCACGGCAGACGTCCACCTCCGCCTGGTGGGAAGCGTGCTCCGGCACCAGCAGGATCTGGCGGCCCGTGTCCCCCAGTTCCGCCACCCGCCGCAGGATCGTATCGGATTTTCCGGTCTTTGCCCGGCCGATGAGTATGGTCAGCATAGTGCCCTCCAGAGAGTTCTCAGAGTTTTCTCTTTGATTTTACCACAAACCACTCGTCAAAAACAGACCTGTTTGCCTTTTTTTCGCCGCTGTGCTAAAATTAAAAGAACTGTGAAAACCATAAGGAGGCGCAAAATCATGCCCCATATTCCCCAGAGCACCACGGACCGTGTCGCCATTGAGTACTTCACCCCGGCGTTGGAGGCCGCCCTGCGGCCCTCGGCAGAGTACGACGTGTCCCGCTGGCTGTATGTGCCCAATACATATTCGGAATACCGTTATATTTTAGGGACCCGGGGGCAGCGCCCCCTGATCTGCGTGGGGATCAATCCCTCCACCGCCGCGCCGGATGCCCTGGACCCCACGCTGCGATCTGCCCAGCGCATTGCCCTGAACAATGGATACGACAGCTTTCTCATGTTCAACGTCTACGCCCAGCGGGCCACCCGGCCTGACGACATGGAGCCGGTCTGTAACGCTTTGCTGCACGAGGAGAACCGGAAGGCCTTCCGCTATCTGCTCTCTCTCTCGCCCCGGCCTGCTATCTGGGCCGCCTGGGGCAACATTATTGAAAAGCGGGATTATCTGATGGACTGTATGCGGGATTTCGCCGCCGACGGACAGGCGGCCCATGCCCGGTGGTTCACGGCGGGTCCGCCCCTGAAGTCAGGGCATCCCCACCACCCATTATATCTGAAAGCTACCACAGCTCTGCTGCCCTTTGACATTGAGGCCTATCTTGCCCGGTAAGGGCGTCTTTTCCGGCAAAAAACACAAGAGATCCCCCGCTCCTTTACGGATCTTTGGCATCGGAAGGGCAAGTCGATATTGAATATTCTTTCACTGTTATGTATAATCAATGATTGGTCCCGTTGTATGGAACCTCATTGTAATTTATCAGCGCCTGACGAAAACAGGGAGGTCTGTGAATGAAAACCTACGAATTTGAATATGGACACGGTCATGTATCTGTCCCTCTGGACGAGACGGACATCCTGGCGGAGCTGCGGGGCAGCGAGACGCCCCCCATCGCCGACATCCGGGAAGCCCTCATCGCCTCCCTGGCCGCGCCCATTGACAGTGCCCCGCTGGCGGAGCGGGTCCGCGCCACGGACACCGTGGCCCTGGTGGTCAGCGACATGACCCGCTTCTGGATGCGTCAGGACCTGGTGATCCCCCATCTGGTGGACTATCTGCTGGAGGTCTGCGGTGTCGCGCCGGAGAATTTGACCATTGTGGTGGCCAACGGCACCCACATCGGCGGGGACGAACAGGAACTGCGGACGCTGGTGACAGACGGCGTTTACGACCGGATCCAGGTGGAGAATCACGACTGCGAGGCCAAGGATCTGGTATATCTTGGCACCACGCCCCACGATACTCCGGTGTGGATCAACCGTGCCGCGGCGGAGGCGGATCTGGTGGTCTGCCTGGGTGCCGCCACCCATCATGTGATGGCGGGCTTCGGCGGCGGTCGCAAGAGCATCCTTCCCGGCATCAGCGGTCTGGAGACCATCCGCCATAACCACGCCTACTCTCTGGACAGCGCAAAGCTGCGCACCAATCCCGAGATCGGCAACGGCGTGCTGACCGGCAATCCTCTCCACGAGGATATGTGCGAGGCAGCGGCCATGGTGAAAAACCTCTTTATGGTGAACCTGGTGATGAACGCCGACATGAAGCTCGCCGCCATCTTCTCCGGCCATTATCTGACCGCCTGGGAGCGAGCCTGTCAGGCGGTGGACGACATCTACCGGGTGGACATCCCCTGCCGGGCGGACGCGGTGGTGACAAGCTGCGGCGGCTTCCCCAAGGACATCTCCCTCTATCAGGGAACCAAGACCATTGACAATGTGGAATCCGCCCTGAAGCCCGGCGGCACGCTGGTGCTTTTGATCGAGGCACCGGAGGGCGGCGGCCCCGCTGAGTATTTCGACTGGTCGAAGGATCTGCGGGACGGCACCATTGAGCAGCGCCTGCGTCAGGCCTTCACCGTGGCGGGGTACATTTTCTTCCTGAACTGTGAGCAGGCCCAGCGCTACAACATCTTTATGTATTCCTCCATCGATCCCAAGGAGGTGGAGCCCATGGGCATCCGGGCCTTCTCTGATATGGATGAATTGCTGAAAGCGGCGGACCTGAAGGGAAAGACCACTTATGTGATCCCTAACGGCTCCACCGTGATCCCCCGCGTGAAAGGAGAGAGCAGATGAAAACCACCTCTGATTTTATCGCCAAACGCTTCCGGTCTGTTTCCGGCGGACTCACTCTGGATACAGCGGCCCTGGCCCGCTATGATGACGTGATCGATCTGAGCATCGGTGACACGGATTTTGTCACGGATGAAGCCATTATCGACACCGCCTTCCGGGACGCCAAAGCCGGCTACACCCACTATGGTCACCCCATGGGCGATCCGGAACTGATCGATGGGGTCTGCCGTGCCTGGCAGGCAGACTTCGGCCAGACACTGACGGAGGACCATGTACTGGTCACGGCGTCAAGCTGCCTGGGAATGTCCCTGGTGATGATGGCCATTCTGGACCCCGGTGACGAGGTCATCGTCTTTTCCCCCTATTTCTCTGCCTATAAGGATCAGATCGAGCTGGCGGGGGGCGTCTGCGTGGAAGTCCCCACCTACGGTGAAGAGGACTGGGCCATCCGTGAGGACCGGCTCCGGGCCGCCATCACGCCCCGCACCAAGGCCATCATTTTCAACAACCCCTGCAACCCCACCGGCATGGGCTATGACCGGGAGACGCTGGAGCTGCTGGGCCGGGTGGCGGTGGAACACGATCTGCTCATCGCGGCGGACGAGATCTACACCACTTATCTTTACGAGGGGGACTTTCTCCCCATCCGCACCCTGCCGGGATTGGCGGAGCGGGTCATCACCCTCAACAGCTTCTCCAAAAACTACCTGATGACCGGCTGGCGTGTCGGCGTTATCATCGCCGAACCGGCGCTGCTGCAGGTGATGAACAGCATCAACGGCGCGCTGATCTACACCGCCCCTTCCATTTCCCAGCGGGCAGCCATCAAGGCTCTGGAGATCCGGGCGGAGATCCGTGAAAAATACATCTCCGCCTATCGGGACCGTGTTTTCTACGCGGCGGACCGCATTGAGAAGATCCCCTATCTCTCTCTGGTGCGGCCCAAGGGCACCTTCTACCTCTTCCCCGGCATCGAAAAGACCGGACTCAGTGACCGGGATTTCTGCCGGGAGCTGCTGGAACAGGCACACATTATGGTCTCCCCCGGCGGAGTGTTCGGCGGGACCGGGGCGGGCCACTTCCGCATTGCCTGCACCGTGGGGGTAGACAAGCTGAAGGAGGCCTTTGACCGGATGGAAACGCTGTCCTTCTGATATGCATATTTTATGCATATATGCGGAATATTTGCGTATATTATGCGAATTGCATAAGTAAATATTCAAAATATGTTTAATGTTATGCGTTTTGCCCCTTGTGTTTCCAAAATTACAGCGTATAATTATGCACATAAAGAAGCGAGGGACACCCCGCCGGATGAAAAGGAGAAATCATTATGAAGCAGTTCAAGAAGACTCTGGCGCTGGCACTGAGCGCCCTGACCCTGATGGCAGCCCTCACCGGCTGTGGCTCCAGCAAGACTGAGACTCCCGCTGAGAGCACCCCCGACACCAAGACGGAGGCCCCCGCTGAGACCCCGGCAGCCGAACCCGAGACCGCCAAGACGGTCCTGGATCAGATCAAAGAAAAAGGCAAGCTGGTGGTTGGCACCGAGGCCCAGTACCCCCCCTATGAGTTCAAGGATCTGGATGCCAACTTCGCCGGCTGCGATATGTGGCTGGCCCAGAAGGTCGCCGATGCCATCGGCGTGAAGCTGGAAGTGATGGATATGTCTTTTGACGGCATCATCCCCGCTGTGAAGTCCGGCCAGGTGGACATTGGCATCGCCGCTTTCACCAAAACGCCTGAGCGTGCCGAGGAGATCGACTTCAGCGACCTGTATGAGACCAGCGCCCAGCTTCTGGTTGTCAAGGCCGGC
The DNA here is from genome assembly GCA_964519775.1 of uncultured Oscillibacter sp. Lineage (GTDB taxonomy): Bacteria > Bacillota > Clostridia > Oscillospirales > Oscillospiraceae > Oscillibacter. Next base: position 1,775 of record CAZFJB010000021.1, on the reverse strand, counting down.
AACGCCAGCGTTTACAACACCAAGGAATCCATGGCTGGTCTGAAGGTCGGCGCCCAGAAGGGCACCGTTCAGTCTCAGCTCATCCAGACCGCTCTCCCCGACAGCGAGCTCTTTGAGCTGGAAAAGTATCCCGCTCTGGCTCTGGAAGTCCAGAACGGCAACATCGCCGGCCTTGTGGTGGACGAAGCCGTGGGCGAGTCCCTGATCGCCACCAGCAACGGCGGTCTGGAGGTCTCCTCCTTCGCCTTCACCGCTGAGGAAGCCTCTTTCGGTAAGGCCGCCGTGGTGGCCAAGGGCGACAACGCCGACTTCCTGGCGGTGGTCAACGAGGTCATCAACCAGGCCGTTGCCGACGGCAGCTATCAGAAGGCTTACGACGACGCCGTGGAGCTGGCCGCCAGCCTGGGCCTCTAAAAAAAGCATAACGGCTCACCCCCTTCCGGCGGCGGAGCCAAAAGCCTGCCGGAGCAAAGCTCCGGCAGGCTCAGCGTTTCTAAAAATTTTTCCGGACGCTGAGCCAAGTATTCAGAACTTTAATAACTTCTGAATACTACTTATTTAAATCACACGAAACAACTTTTGCTCTCCAGTTTTCCCCCAAAAAACCTACTTTACATATTCAGGAGGAAATTCCCCCATGACCTTTTTGGAAACGATCATAAAGCTGGTGGACCGATACCACAGCTTTTTCACGGAGGGTATCGTCAATACCCTGATCATCGCCGCCTTCGCCGTACTTCTGGGCACGGTGATGGGCACCCTGATGGCCACTTTGCGGATGTGCAAGATCCCGCCCCTGCGGTGGCTGGCGGTGGCCTACATTGAGTTCGTCCGGGGCACGCCGCTGATGGTGCAGTTGATGTTTATTTTCTACGGTCTGCCCATGGTGGGCATCAGCATCCCGGATGTCTCCTTCATTCCCAATTTCTCCCGGTTTGCCGCCGGTATCGTGGCTATGAGCATGAACAGCTGCGCCTATGTGGCGGAGATCATCCGCTCCGGCATCCAGGCGGTGGACCCCGGCCAGACGGAAGCCTCCCGGAGCCTGGGCTTCAGCAGCGGAGAGACCATGCGCCTGGTGGTGCTGCCCCAGGCTATCCGCAACATTCTCCCCGCCCTGGGCAACGAGTTTGTCACGGTCATCAAGGAATCCTCCATTGTTTCCGTTATCGGCATCGCGGACCTGATGTTCCGCACCAACGATGTGATCTCCCTGACCTACAAGCAGCTTGAGTGTCTGGCGATCGCCGCTTTGTGCTATTTTGTGATGACGTTTATCAGCGGTCGCCTGGTGTCTCTGGCGGAAAGGAGAATGTCCCATGGAAAATAAGCGTGAGATCCTGAAGGTCGTGGATCTGGAAAAGAAATTCCACAAGCTGGAAGTCCTGAAGGGCATCAGCACCTCTTTCCATGAAAATGAAGTCGTTTCCATCATCGGCCCCAGCGGCGGCGGCAAGTCCACCTTCCTGCGGTGCCTGAACCTTTTGGAGCAGCCCACCTCCGGCCAGATCTTCTTTGACGGCACGGACATCTGCGCCGCCAAGGGCAAGGCCATCGACCACTGCCGCCAGCGGATGGGCATGGTGTTCCAGCAGTTCAACCTCTTCAACAATATGGATGTGATGCACAACCTCACCGCCGCCCCCACCCGCATCAAGGGCATGAGCCAGGAGGAAGCCCAGGAAATGGCCCTCTCCCTTCTGGGCAAGGTGGGACTGGCCGACCGGGCGGACGCCTATCCCAGCCAGCTCTCCGGCGGCCAGAAGCAGCGCATC
>CAZFJB010000020.1:0-10797 GCA_964519775.1 uncultured Oscillibacter sp. | reverse complement strand
CCGTTTTCCACCCAGCGGAGCATGGTCTGCACATCGATGGCGCACATGGCGTGCTTGGCGGCGTAGGGGATCATCTCATTGGGGATGTCGCCGCCGGCCAGACCGGCCAGATGCCAGATCTCAGCGTCGATCTGATCCACCGGCACCTCATCCGTGGTATAGGGGGCGATCAGACTGTCCACCGTGGAGGTCCGGCGTTCCCGGTCCGCCGTATGGTAGACGTTCTTGGTCACAAAGGAATGGGGGCTGTTCAGGGGGAACACGGTGATGGAAGGGGCCTTTTCCAGAAAAGCCGCCGTTACATCCAACTGGCTCAGATCCGCCTTGGGCAGTACCGCGATCTTATGGCCCATATTGGCCGCGGCGCAGCCGGAGTAATACACCGCGCCGCCCACTGCCTGGACTACGGTACCGTCATAGTCCACATTGGTGTCCTGTGCCACTTCACCGATGATCAGAGAATCGAATTTTTCCATGATAACCACCTTTTCAGGTCCTGCCGCAGCGGCCGGACCGTAATTGAACTGCGTGAGTGATAAGGAATATCCTTTCCTCAGCCAGTATAGCAAGGTTCACCTGAAAAGTCAATGAACTGGTGCCCCGGTTTAAAAATCCGTGTGACTGCGCCTAAAAATACTGTAAAAGTTTGAACTGGCCGGGCAGCTTCCTTGACGGATAGCGGTTTGTGGTATAAAATCGACAAAAAAGGACCGGGAGGTATTGGCATGGATTATCAGGCTGCGGTGATTACCGTCAGTGACAAGGGAAGTGTGGGCGAGCGGGTGGATACCAGCGGGCCCGCCATCCGGGCAATGCTGGAGGGGGCGGGCTACCAGGTGGTCTATACCTCCATCATCCCCGATGACAAGCTGAAGATCGGACAGGAACTGGTACACTGCGCGGATGAGCTGCGCTGCGACCTGGTGCTGACCACCGGCGGCACTGGCCTTTCCGCCAGAGATGTAACGCCGGAGGCCACCCGGGCCGTGCTGCACCGGGAGATCCCCGCCATTCCCCAGACCATGCTGTACGCCAGCCTTGCCATCACGCCCCGGGCGATGCTCTCCCGGGCCACGGCGGGGACCCGGGGCCAGTGCCTGATCATCAATCTGCCGGGGTCTGAGAAGGCGGCCCGGGAGAATCTGGGCGCTGTTCTGGACACGCTGGATCACGCCCTGAAAATGATGGCCGGCGGCGGACACTGAGATCTGCCGGAAGACCGGCACCGCGGACAGGGAAACACTGTCCGCGGCAAAGAAAGCGAGGAAGATATATGCGGATCGTGGTAAAAGTGGGCACTTCCACCCTGGCCCATCCCTCCGGGCGGCAGAATATCCAGCGGATGGAGCGGCTGTGCAAGGTCCTCAGCGACTTGAAAAACGCGGGGCATGAGGTCATTCTGGTCTCCTCCGGCGCCATTGCCATGGGCGTGGGAAAGCTGAACCTGCGGGAGCGGCCCAAGGATATGCCCACCAAACAGGCGGCGGCAGCCATCGGCCAGTGCGAGCTGATGTACTTCTATGATAAGCTCTTCACGGAGTATAATCATACGGTGGCGCAGATCCTCATCACCGCGCCGGACATTGCCGACGGCGGGAGCCGCAAAGAGAATTTCCACAACACGCTGGAGCGGCTGCTGGATCTGGGTGTGCTGCCGGTCATCAACGAAAACGACACCATCTCCACAGAGGAGATCGTCATCGGAGACAATGACACCCTTTCGGCGGCCATTGCCGCTACCGTCCGGGCGGAGCTGCTGATCCTGCTGTCGGATATTGATGGCCTGTATGACAGTGACCCCCACAAAGATCCCCAGGCCAAACTTATCCACACGGTGACGGAACTGACGGAGGAGATCATGGCCCTGGGCGGCGGCGCCGGCTCTGCCCTTGGTACCGGCGGCATGGCAACAAAGCTCCACGCTGCCCAGATTGCCACGGCGGCAGGCTGCGAAATGGTCATTGCCAACGGTCAGGCGCCGGAACTGCTCTATGACATTGCGGAGGGGAAGCCTGTAGGCACCCGTTTTCTCGCGAGGAAGGTGAACGCATGACCACATGGGAGATCATTCAAAAGACCCGGAGCGCCTGGGACAGCGTCCGGGACGCGGACGCCGACACGAAAAACCGTTTGCTTGCGGCAATGGCGGAAAGCCTGGAGGCGCATACGCCGGATATTTTAGCGGCCAATGCGCTGGATATGGCCGCCGCCCGGGGCACGGTGTCTGATGTGATGCTGGACCGGCTGCGGCTGGATGAGGGCCGCATCCGGGGCATGGCGGCGGGCATCCGGTTTGCGGCAGCGCTGCCGGATCACACCGGGCGCGTCCTCTCAGAGACCCGCCACGCCAACGGCATGACCATCCGCAAAAAGCAGGTGCCGTTGGGCCTGGTGGCCATCATCTATGAGAGCCGGCCCAACGTTACCTCCGACGCGGCGGCCCTGGCCATCAAAAGCGGAAACGTCTGCGTGCTGCGCAGCGGAAAAGAGGCTATCCGCACTTCCACGGCCATTGTCAGCGCCCTGAAGACGGGCATCGTGTCCGCCGGCGGCAATGGGGACATCGTGAACATTTTGGAGGACACCAGCCATGAAAGCGCCAGAGTCCTCATGACTGCCGATGGCCTGGTGGATCTGCTGATCCCCCGGGGCGGCGCGGGGCTGATCCGGGCCTGTGTGGAGCAGGCCACCGTGCCCTGCATCCAGACCGGCACCGGCATCTGCCATATATATGTGGACGAATTTGCCGATTTGGACAAGGCGGTATCCATCCTGGTCAACGCCAAGACCAGCCGCCCCTCCGTGTGCAACGCGGCGGAGGTGTGTCTGGTCCACAGCGCGGTGGCGGCGGCCTTTCTGCCCCGGCTGCGCAAGGCGCTGACAGAGGATCGTCAGGCGGCGGGGGAGATCCCGGTGGAACTGCGGCTGGACCGGCGGGCGGCGGCGATCATCCCCGGCCCCCCGGCGGGACCGGCGGATTTTGACACGGAATTTTTAGACTATATTCTGGCGGTGAAGGTGGTGGAAAGCGTGGAGGAGGCCGTGGCCCATGTGCTGGCGCACTCCACCCACCACAGCGAGGCCATCATCACGGAAAATGAGGCAAACGCGGAGCGCTTTGTCAACGGCACGGACAGCGCGGCGGTCTATGTCAACGTCTCCACCCGATTTACCGACGGCGGCGAGTTCGGCCTGGGCTGCGAGATGGGCATTTCCACCCAGAAGCTCCATGCCCGGGGCCCCATGGGCCTGGATGAACTGAGTACCTACAAGTACATCATCCGGGGCGACGGACAGATCCGATAAAGGAGGAAGCACGATGGCATATCAATACGAAGCCGGCTTCATCGGCGCCGGCAATATGGGCGGCGCCTTGGCCCGGATGGCGGCGCGGCAGGCTGGCGGAGACAGCGTTGCCGTGGCTTGCTCCACGGCGGAGCGCTCTGAAAAGCGGGCGGCCCTTCTGGGCTGCCGGGCGGAAACACCGGAGGAAATCCTGAAAAAGAGCCGCTTTGTCTTTTGGGGCGTCAAGCCCCAGATGATCCGGGAGGTGACGGGAGAACTGACTGCCGCCATCGCCCAGGCGGAGGGGATCTTTGTCTCCATGCTGGCGGGTGTCACCCTGGAAACGCTGGCATCGCTGCTGGGGACGGAGAAAAAAATCATCCGCGTCATGCCCAACACCCCCTGTATCGTGGGACAAGGTATGACCCTTTACACCGCCAACGAACAGGTAACAGAGGAGGAGATCGCCGCGTTCACATCACTGATGGCGGCCTCCGGCAGTCTGGAGGCCATCCCGGAGCGGTTGATGGACGCGGCGGGGGCGGTATCCGGCTGCGGGCCTGCCTTTGCCTTTATGTTCATGGAGGCGCTGGCAGACGGCGGCGTCAAATGCGGCCTGCCCCGGGCGCTGGCCATCCGCTGTGCCGCCCAGATGCTGCGGGGCAGCGCGGAACTGGCCCTTGTCACCGGTAAACACCCGGAGGTTTTGAAGGACGAGGTGTGCAGCCCCGGCGGCAGCACCATTGCCGGTGTGGCGGCGCTGGAGGAGCGGGCATTCCGCGGCGCCTGCGCCGCGGCGGTGGAGGATGCCTGGCTTCGGACAAAAGAATTGGGCTGATGCCCACAGACAAAAATACCCCGCCTGCTGAGGATCGGCAGGCGGGGCGTTTTCTTTAAGTGTTCTGATATTCCGGCTTCCAGAGCAACTCTTCAAAGCTTTTGATATACACGTCGCAAACCGCCCGCATGGCCGCCTCGTCCCCGGCGAAATAGTCGTCGTAAACACCCACGGCCCGCATCCCGGCGCTCTGGGCGCCCTTGCAGGCAGCCAGACTGTCATCAAACAGTGTACAGTGCTCCGGCTTTACACACAGCCGCTCCGCCGTGGTGAGCCAGAGGGCGGGGTCCTTCTTCTCCATGCCCAGCTCCTGGGCGAAGGTGATGGACTGAAAGCAGTCCATCAGCCCCAGTGTCCCCAGAGCGGCACGGCAGTGCTCCGGCACGGCGGAGGTCACCACAGCCATGGGGCGGCCCTCTGCCTGACACTGCTTCAAAAACGCCCGGACGCCGGGTTTCACGGCAACGTGGGCGTAGGCGTCTTTGGCAAGCTCCATCCACTCCGCCATGATGGCCTCTTCACTTTCCGGCAAATGGCAGAATTCCTTGGTAAATTTGGCGGCCAGAGGGAAGATGGTGTGAGCCACGCCCTCGTAATAGGCCCGGGTGTAGGGCAGGCCCCGCCGGGCCAGAAATTCCGTGTCCACATCTCTCCACACGCCGTTGGAGTCGATGAGGGTGCCGTCCATATCGAATAAGTACATGGCTCAATCCTCCTTTTCCAGCCAGAATCGCCAGGGGAAGTCCCTGGCCTCCTCCGCGTAGTCCACGCCGATCCGGGAACCGGCACAGATCCGCTCCCGGACAGGGGGCAGGTCCGTCAGACCCAGCTCCGTCAGCGTGTCGCAGAGAAACAGGGTGCCGCCTTCCAGATCCAGTTTGTTTTCAGCGGTAGTAAGGGATAACGCTTTACAGATCTTCCCGGGGCCGTTGAGAAAGTTTTTCTGCCGGTAAGGGGTCATGGGAGCGTCTCCAAACCGCAGACGGCGCATGATCTCCGTCCCCGCCGCCGGCTCCATGGCCCGCAGCAGGACCGCGGAGGGTTCTTCCTCCGGCTCTGTGACAAAATTCAGGCAGTGATACATCCCGTAAATGAGATAGATGTAGGCGTGGCCCGGAGCCATGAACAGCGTCTCCGTCCGGGGCGTCCGGCGGTAGTTGTAGGCGTGGCAGGCTTTGTCGCACCGGCCCACATAGGCCTCCGTCTCCGTAATACGGCCCGCCAGCAGTGTGCCGTCCAGGCTTCGCACCAGATATTTTCCCAGCAGGGCCTGGGCAATGGCCACAGTGTCGCCATGGAAAAAATCATGGGTCAGCTTTGCCATAGAGCCTCCTTTCCCGGTGGGGAATCGGTGAAATTGGATAAAAAAGGCGGCGTGACGCGGGGCTTCTTTGCGGCCTTCGGAGAAGTGAGGCTCGCCCCCTTGCGGCGGCCCGCTTTTTTGACTATAATCGTACTGATACGCGTTTCCGTATGCTTTCGGGGAATTATTTGCAGCCATTTTATCACATCTCGGTGGGAGGAGCAAGCTATGGAGAGAAAATCCACGGGCCAGGCGCTTTGCGCGGTGCTGGCGGCGCTGATCTGGGGCACGGCCTTTGTGGCCCAGAGTATGGGGGCCGGGTTCGTACCAGCCTTTGCCTTCAACGCGTCCCGGGGCGTGATCGCGTTTCTCCTGCTGCTGGTCATGAGCCTTGTCCTGCGGGCCGTCCGTGTCCGGCAGGGGAAACCGGCCAGCGCCACCCGCTCCCGGAAGGATCTGCTGGTGGGCGGCCTTTGCTGCGGTGCTGCCATGTGCCTTGGTAATTATTTGCAGCAGAAGGGACTGGAAACCACAACGCCTGGCAAAGCCAGCTTCATCACGGCGCTTTATATCGTGCTGGTGCCGCTGTGCGGTGTGTTTTTGAAAAAGCGGGTGCCCAAAGCCGTGTGGGGCAGCGTGGCGCTGGCGGTGGCGGGGCTGTACTGCCTGTGCATGAACGAGAGCTTTACCATTGCCTCCGGCGATATCTGCGTGATGCTGTGCGCCCTGGGCTTCACGGCGCAGATCCTGTGTATCGACTATTTTGCCGCTTATGTGGACGGCGTGGAACTGTCCTGCGCCCAGTTTTTCTTTATGACGCTTTTTTGCCTGATCGGGATGCTGCTCTTTGAGGAACCCACTTGGGCGGGAATTCAGGCGGCTATGGGGCAGATCATCTATGTGGGCGCGTTCTCCGGCGGCGTGGGCTATACCCTGCAGATCCTGGCCCAGAAGGACTCCGACCCCACAGTGATCTCTCTGCTGCTGAGTCTGGAATCCGTATTTGGCGCGGTTTCCGGGGCCATCATTCTGGGAGATCGCCTCAGCGGCAAGGAGTACATGGGCTGCGTGCTGATGCTGGCGGCGGTGGTCCTGGCCCAGCTCCCGGAAAAGAAGAAAGCCGGCGGTGAAGAGCGGACAAGCGTATGATCCCGGACGGAGCCTCAGCGCTCCGTCTTTTTTTGCCCCAAACCGGCCTGTGCCCTTGCAATGGGGAGGACGCTTGTGGTATACTTTATACTGTATTGCTATGGTCGAGGTGAAGAAAATGCGGATCGACGTGTTAGGCGTTGGCTTTGATAATGTCACGCTGGAGGAGGCTGTGTCCCGTGGGGCGGCCATGCTGGAGGAGCCCGGGTGCCGCTATGTGGTGACGCCCAATCCCGAGATCGTGGAGGTCTGCCGGGAGGACCCGGCGGCTATGGAGGCTGTCAACGGCGCGGCGCTGGTGCTGCCGGACGGCATCGGCGTCATCAAGGGCGCGGCCATGCTGGGCACGCCCTTGAAGGAGCGGACCCCCGGCGTGGAATTTGCCGCGGGACTTATGGGAAAAATGGCCGAGTCCGGCAGATCCCTTTATCTGCTGGGGGCCAAGCCCGGCGTGGCGGAGCTGGCGGCGGAAAAGCTGGCAGCCCAGTACCCCGGATTGCGGATCGCCGGCACCCATGACGGCTATTTTAAAGAGGACGGAGCGGTGGTGGACGCTATCCGGGCGAGCGGCGCGGACTGTGTGTTCGTCTGCCTGGGCGCGCCGAAGCAGGAGTTCTGGATGGCCAAAAACGGCCCTGCTACCGGGGCGCGGCTGCTGTGCGGTCTGGGCGGCAGCATGGATGTGTTTGCCGGCACCGTGGAGCGGGCACCGAAATTCTGGCGGGACCACGGACTGGAATGGTTCTACCGCCTGTGCAAAGAGCCGAAGCGCATCGGCCGTATGATGAAGCTGCCGCTGTTTTTGATCCATGTGCGGCGGGAGAAGGGGAGAGGGAAATGAAGGGACGCCTGATCGTATTCGAGGGGACCGACGGTTCCGGCAAGGCTACCCAGTCCCGGCTGCTGTGCGCGTATCTGGAGCAGGCGGGCATCCCCTATAAAAAAATCGACTTTCCCAGATACGGAAAGCCTTCCGCCGCCATGGTCCAGGAGTATCTGGACGGAAATCTGGGCAGCCATCCCGGCGATGTGAACGCCTACGCCGCCTCGTTGTTTTACGCTATGGACCGCTACGCCTCCTACAAGCAGGACTGGGGTGCCTTTTACGAAGCTGGAGGACTGGTGATCGCTGACCGCTATACCACCTCCAATGCTGTGCATCAAGCGTCCAAGCTGCCGGAAAGAGAGCGGCAGACGTTTCTAAACTGGCTGTTTGACACGGAGCACCGGCTGCTGGGTCTGCCGGAGCCGGATCTGGTGATCTATCTGGATATGCCCACGGAGATCACAGAGAAGATGATGCGCGGCCGGGAGGCCGCCACCGGCACCCAGGCCGACATCCACGAGCGGGATGAGGCCTATCTGCGGGAATGTCGGGCCAACGCCCGGCAGATCGTGACCTCGTGCGGCTGGCGGGTGATCCGCTGTGCCCGGGGAGACGAACCCCGCACGGTGGAGGACATTCACGGCGAGGTTCTGGAAACGGTAACGAAACTGCTGTAAGGGGCCTGGAAACAGCCCCGTGGAACTGAGGAAAAAGCAAGGAGGAACTGATGTCTGACTATAAACGAGACGAGACCGCGAGCTGGGATGCCAGAGAAGTCAGAAGAGCGCAGGAGGAGCGGCGGAGCAGTGAACACCATCACAGCCAGAGCCGCCCCCGCCGGAGAAGGCGGAATCCCCTTCTGGTCCTGGCGGGCTATTTGATCTTTGTGGCGCTGCTCTCTGCCATTCTGGCAGGTGTGGGCTGGATGCTGGGGGCGGATCTGTGCGCCTTCAACCGGGGACCCATGGAAAAGGCCACAGTGGAGGTAACGGCGGAGGACACTGTGTCCACCGTGGCGGAAAAGCTCCAGGACGCGGGGCTGATCAAGTACAAGTGGTTCTTCCGACTCTTTGCCGGCTTGGCACACGCGGACGAGAAGATCGGCATCGGCACCTATGAGCTGAACACGGAGATGGACTACCGGGCGCTGATCCTGGGGATGCATAACACCTCCGGCAATCTGACGGCGGAGACCGTCACCGTCACCATTCCGGAGGGCTACACCGTTATGCAGACCATCCGGCTGCTGGCGGAAAAGGGCGTCAATACGGAAGAAGAACTGCTGAAAGCCGCCCAGACCGCCGACTTTGACTATGCCTTCATCAGCAACAGCACGGAGGATGTCAGCCGTCTGGAGGGGTATCTCTTCCCGGACACCTATGAGTTCTACAAGAATCACAACGCCAAAAACGCTCTGACAAAGCTGATCGACGCCTTCTCCAGCCACATTGACGAAGATGTATTCGCCAATTCCAAGGCCAAAGCCATGGGCTACAGCCTGAAGGATGTGGTCATCATCGCCTCTTTGATCGAAAAGGAGACGGACGGCAGCGACCATAAGAATATTGCCTCCGTCATCTACAACCGTCTGGAAAACGTGGGGGAGACGGCGGGCCTGCTGCAGATCGACGCGGCGCTGCTCTATGGGCTGCCGGACCACACCGGCGCCATCACCAATGATGATAAGGCGGTGGACACCCCCTATAACCTCTATCTGCACAAGGGCCTGCCGCCCACGGCCATTGCCAACCCCGGCAGCGCGGCGCTGCAGGCGGCCATGGACCCCAACGAGACCAATTACTATTTCTACGCTCTGGGGACCGACGGCAAGCACCACTTCTCCGCCACGTTGTCCGAGCACAACGCCTTTGTTGGGAGTAGCAAATATGGCGGATAAGGCGAGAAAACTGCCGGAGTTGCTGGCTCCGGCAGGGGATATGGAGCGGCTGAAAATGGCCGTGCTCTACGGCGCTGACGCCGTGTATCTGGCCGGTACCGATTTTGGGATGCGGGCCTTTGCCGGGAACTTTGCCCCGGAGGAATTGAAAACGGCTGTGGACTATGCCCACAGCCACGGCGTCCGGGTCCACTGCACGGTCAACACCATGCCCCGGAACGACGAGATCGCCCGCCTGCCGGAACATCTGGAGCGGCTGAACGACGCCGGGGTGGATGCCCTGATCGTGGCGGATCTGGGGGCCTTCACCCTGGCGGGGAAATACGCCCCCCGCTGCCAGCGCCACATTTCCACCCAGGCCAGCATCTGCAATTATGAAACGGCCAACGCCTGGTATGATCTGGGTGCCCAGCGGGTGATCCTGGCCCGGGAACTGAGCCTGGAGGAGATCCGTGTCATCCGGGACAAGACTCCGGAGGCGCTGGAGATCGAGGCTTTTGTCCACGGCGCCATGTGCGTCAGCTATTCCGGCCGGTGTCTCCTCTCCAACTATATGACGGGGCGGGACGCCAGCCGGGGCGCCTGTGCCCAGCCCTGCCGCTATCATTACGCGCTGATGGAGGAAAAGCGCCCTGGCGAGTATTTCCCCATTGAGGAGGACGCCCAGGGCAGCTACATCCTGAACTCCCGGGATATGTGCATGATCGACCATCTGGAGGATCTGATGGATGTGGGCCTGAGCAGCCTGAAGATCGAAGGGCGGGCCAAATCCGCCTATTACGCCGCCATCGTCACCGGGGCCTACCGTCACTGCCTGGACGATGCCGCCGCGGGCCGCCCTATAGACCCGGTCTGGCGGGACGAGGTGGAGCATGTCAGCCACCGGCCCTATGCCACCGGCTTTTATTACGGGCATCCCGGCCAGTATTACGAAAATTCCAGATACATCAGAGAGTGGCAAGTGGTTGCCCTTGTCAAAGAGTGTGACGAGGACGGCAATGCCGTCATCTCCCTGCGGAACAAATTTCGCACCGGGGATACCGTGGAACTGGTGGGGCCGGATCTGCGGCCCATCTCCGTCACGATCCCGGAGATGCGGGATCTGGATGGGAACGTAATAGAAGAGCCCCGGAATCCCCAGATGCTTTTGAAACTCAGACTGCCCCGGCAGGTGCCCCCCATGACACTGATGCGGCACCAGGTTGAGCTGTCGGCAAAATAAGGAGAGAGATCTATGAACGCGGATGTTGTCATCATCGGCGCCGGCCCCGCCGGTATTTTCACCGCCCTGGAAATGATCAAAAAGGGCAGCAAGCAGAAGATCATCATGGTGGAGAAGGGCCAGGCGGTGGAAAACCGCCGCTGCCCCAAGGACAAGACGAAAAAGTGCGTGGGCTGCAAGCCCTACTGCCACATCACCACCGGCTTTTCCGGCGCCGGCGCGTTTTCAGACGGTAAGCTCTCTCTGAGCTATGAGGTGGGCGGTGACCTGCCCACTC
>CAZFJB010000019.1:0-10980 GCA_964519775.1 uncultured Oscillibacter sp. | reverse complement strand
ACCTCACCCTCTCCGTTGTCTGCATCCGGACAGTAAGGCTGTTGAACTACTCGCCTATCTGGGCGATCTCATCCCGCCCGGGAATGTGGGTCCGGTGCTCGTAGGCTCCCTCCCGCACCTGGCGGATGGCCGTCAGCAGCAGGCTGATCTTTCCCGTCAGCATCCGGGAGAGCAGCACGCTCAGCATCGCCACCGCCAGGGCAATGATGCCGGAGAGCTTTAAAAGATTGCTCTGCAGCCCCTCCAGCAGCGCCGCCTGCTCCGTGTCGTACTCATAGGCGTACACCGCCCCGATGATGCGGTTCTGATACAGCACCGGGGATGAGGCCCGACTGCGGAACGCCCCGTCCCGGAAGGAGCAGGAAAAGGCGTCATACCCCTCCAGCGCCTGAACGATCTCGGCGTAAAATGTGTACTTGCCCACGGCACCGCCGGTCTCCCGGCTGTCGTAGAGCACCAGTCCGGCGCTGTCCGTCACCAGCACACGGCTCAGCCTCGTCTCCTCCACCACCGCCATGGCGGTGGCCACGTTTTCCTGGTTCAGCCGGTTCAGCCCGGAGAGGGAGTACACCATCACCGATACGCTGCCCTCCAGACTGGTTTCCTTGGAGCGGAATACCAGATCCTGGCTCACCAGCAGGGGATATGTGTTCAGCAAAAGCAGCACCGCCGCGATGACGGCGATGTAGCTCAAACCGAATTTTACCTGTAAGCTGCCCCAGAAGGCCCCGCGTTTATCCTTTGAAATAGTAGCCCACTCCCCACTTGGTCATGATGTGGTCCGGCTCCGCCGGATTCTCCTCCAGCTTTTCCCGCAGACGGCGGATATGCACGTCCACGGTCCGATAGTCCCCGGCGTAGGTGTAGCCCCACACCACGTTCATCAGATTTTCCCGGCTGTAGACCCGCCGGGGATTGCGCATCAAAAGTTCGATCAGGTCATATTCCTTGGCGGTGAGATCCACGGTCTCCCCATTCCGCACCGCCACCCGCTCCTGGGTGTCCAGGGTGATCTTGCCCACGGTCAGAAGGCTGCCCTGACTGCGCTGGACCCCGGCGGCCCGCCGCAGCAGCGCCCGGACCCGGGCCTTCAGCTCCAGAATGTTGAAGGGCTTGGTGAGATAGTCGTCCGCCCCGCACTCAAAGCCCATCAGCTTGTCGGCGTCCTCACTTTTCGCCGTCAGCATGATGATGGGCACATTGGAAAATTCCCGGATCTTCATGCAGCATTCCAGTCCGTCCATCTCCGGCATCATCACATCCAGGATGATGAGGTCGAACCGCCCCTCCCGGGCCAGGGCCAGGGCCGCCGCGCCGTCGTAGGCACACTCCACCTCATAGCCCTCATTTTCCAAATTGAATTTCATACCCTTGACCAGGGTACGCTCATCGTCCACCACTAAAATCTTCACGTTTCCGCTCCTTCATCCGTTTCCCGCAGGGTCACATAGTCCCGCAGCTCTTCCAACTTCTTCTCACCGATACCGGAGACCCGCAGCAGATCCTCCACCTGAGCGAAGGGGCCGTTTTCCTCCCGCTCTTGGATGATCCGCTCCGCCAGACTCTCTCCGATCCCCGGCAGCGTCGCCAGTTCCTCTTTTCCGGCGGTGTTGACGTTCACCAGGGCAAGGTCGATCTCCTCCGGTCCCAGCGCCTCCGCCGAAACCACGCTGACCGCCGCGGCCGCCGCTGCCCGGTCCCGCCGGGCCAGCCCCAGCAGGGCGCACAGGAACACCGCCGCCACGCACAGCAGAATGAGTTCCGTTCTGACAGCCTTTAACTTCGCTCCCATGGTTGAACTCCTTTGTTTTTTCTGATATAATACCACATATATCGTTGAAAAACGACCTTTTCCGTCACTGCGGCATCATTTGCCTGTGTCAAATGATGGTATCTGTAAGTATATCATAATCTGCGGGAGAAAGATATGAAAATCAAACGTTATTTATCAGTTTTTTTGCTCTGTGCCTGTCTGATGAGCCTATGGGCCGTTCCCATGGCCCAGGGCGCGGAGGCGCCGGACATCCGGGCCAAGGCCGCGCTGCTGGTGGATGTGAACACCGACGCGGTGGCCTATGCAAAAAATGAGCATCAGCAGCTCTACCCCGCCAGCCTCACCAAGGTGATGACGGCGCTGCTGATCCTGGAGAAGGTCAGCGGTAACCAAGCGCTGCTGGACACACCGGTGGAGGCCACCTCCGCTGCCTTTGAATCGCCTTACTACGCCACGGACGGCAGCACCGCCGGTATCAAGACCGGCGAGATCCTGACGGTCAAGCAGCTTTTGCAGTGTATGCTCATCGTCTCCGCCAACGAAGCCTGCAACATCCTGGCGGAGTGGGACCGCGGCTCCATCCCCGCCTTTGTGGACGCCATGAACGCCAAGGCCGCGGAGCTGGGCTGTGAGAACACCCATTTCGTCAATCCCAGCGGTCTCCACGACCCGGATCACTACACCTCCGCCTGGGATCTCTATCTCATCACCAAGGCCGCCATGGAATACCCGGAATTCATGGAGATCTGTGACACCGCCAACGTGGTCATCCCCGCCACCAACCTCAGCAAGGAGCGGAACTACTGGACCACCAACCATCTCCTCTCCACCTGGCGGGTCATCGGCTACCGGGACAAGCGGGCCCACGGCATCAAGACCGGCTCCACCGATGCCGCCGGCCATTGCCTCATCTCCTCCGCCCAGCAGGGGGAGCTGCATTTCATCAGCGTAGTCCTGGGCGCCGAGCGGATCGAGGAAAACGGCGTGGGCAACATTCTGAACTTCTCCGAGACCTCCCGGATGTTTGACTATGGCTTCTCAAGCTTCTCCTACCGCACGATCCTCAAGGAGCAGGAGATCGTCCGGGAGGTGCCGGTGAACCTCTCCAAAACCGATTATGTGACGGTCCACCCCGCAGAGGAGATCGAGGTCCTCTTCCCCCTGGATCTAACGCCGGAGGACCTGGAGCGGGTCATTGACCTGCCGGAGTCGGTGGATGCCCCGGTGTCCGCCGGTCAAAAGCTGGGCACCATGGCCCTCAAGGACGGCGACACCACTTATGCCACGGTGGATCTCCTCACCAGCAACGCCGTGGAGGCGGACAAATTCATGACCTTCCAGCGGGACGCGCTGCTGTTTTTGAAAAAGCCCTCTGTCCGCGTCGCGGCCATCGTGGTGCTGGTTCTGCTGGTACTGCTGCTCCTTCTGCGCCTGAGCCGGGGCAGCCGCCGCCGGCGCTACGGCCGGGGCACCAGAGGCCGTGCTTCCGGCTATCGGGGCCGGAGAAGAAGATAAGCTCCCACACATAAAAACCCAGGGCCGCAAAGCAGCCCTGGGTCCTTTTTCGCTTACAGATACTTCGTCATCTCTTCCACGCTCTGGCGCAGGCTGTGGAGCTTCGCGGGATGGGCTCCCTCCGCCGGATAGCCCAGGGGCAGCAGGGCGATCATATTCAGCCCCGCCATCTCCGGGAAGGCCGCCGCCAGCTTCTCCGGCTCAAACATTCCCACATAGGTGGTGCCAAGTCCCAGATCCGCCGCCTGCAGCATCATCTGCGTCACGGCGATGGCAGCGTCGATCTCGCCGTGGTCCTTGCCGTCCCCTTCCCGTTTCCAGGAAACAGCCGGGTCATACCCCACCGCCAGCAGCACCGGCGGATGGAAGTGGCAGCCCATGCAGGCATCCGCCTTTTCCATCGCCTCCGGGCTCTGGATAACAAAGATCCGCTGGGGCTGGTTATTGTGGGCGGTGGGGGCGTTGCGGCCCGCCTCCAGGATCAGATCCAGCTTCTCCCGCTCCACCGGGCGGGGGTCAAACTTCCGCAGGGAATACCGTGCTGCGGACAGGGCGGAAAACTCCATGATGATACCTCCTCATTTGTGGGTCTTTCCCTCTCAGTTTAGCATAGCCGCCGCCCCGCCGCAATCCCTTTTTCTCTCAGTACCGGTCCTGCCAGCCGTTTTCGTCCAGCATGGCCTCGCACTGCTCCCGGCGGCGGGTGTCAAAAAACTCGATATATTTCAGGGCGTAAATATCGATGACGATATACCGCTCCCGCCCCGGCTGGTAAATGGTGATAAAGTCGTTGCCCACATCGTAGAGGATCCCCTCCCAGGAGACCGTCCCCTGGGTCCCCACCAGGAAGGTAGCCACCACATAGTTGCCCTCGTTCCGGGCCAGCATGGCCTTCAGGGAGCCCTTGTGGGCCTCCTCCACACTGACAGGCGACTGGATCACCTCCTCCGGCAGTTCCTCCCGGATCCCCGGCATATTTCCCATGGGGATGAGCTGTCCGTTGGGCAGTGCCGCGTAGGCCCCGGAGGCCGCCGGGCGTCCATTGCCGCCGGTCATCCCCGGAACGCTGTTCGTCCCGGTGCCGCTGATCTCCGCGCTCCAGTCCCCGCCGGGGCGGCCGGCCGCATTGCCGCTGCCGGTGTAAGTATTCTGAAACCGCTGCATAAAAAACACCTCTCAAGTCTTGTAATAGGCATCGGTCGGGTTATAAAAGCAATGATCCCCGATCCGTGTCTGCCAGTACCCCACCTCCGATGGAAAGCGGGACCTGCACTGGGGGCCGAAGGGATTGTAGAACCACAGCGACTCCGCCACGTCCGGCACCCGGTTGCCCGCGATGGCCCAGTCGGCAATGTCGTAGTGGATCTGCTCCGGCCGCATATTGTAGATATTCTGGGGATTGTAGGCGCCGTTTTCTGTTTCCGACGCGCAGACGAACTGATAGGGCTGCATAATAATGTTGCGGATACTGCCCTGGCCCACCCGGGCGTATTCGCCTCCCTTGGCGTGGACCCGGTTCATCACCACGCCCGCCACCGCTTTCATCCCGGTATCGCCCTCTCCGCCCGCCTCACACTGGATCAGCCGCGCCAGCAGCTCCCGGTCGGAATAAGCCATCGTCCATCATCCATTCCGCCGCCTGCCCTGTCCGGGAAAGGCCTGCCTCCCCCGGCAAAACAGCCGCGGCACAAAATACGGCTCTTGCTGCCGCCGCTTCATCCTATGCCGTCGCGGTCCCGGCGGTGCGGCAAAAAACCGGAGCGGCCACGGCCGCTCCGGTTTTCTGTTTCCATATGCTCTTTTACTGCTCCGCCCGGTGCTTGAGGATCTGCTCCAGTCCCAGTGCCAGTTGGTCAGGGCAGGAAGTGCCCCGTCCGCCGCAGTCGATCCCCTTCAGCCGTGTGATGGCCTCCTGGACCTTCATGCCCCGGAGCAATGCCGCCAGACCCTGAAGGTTTCCGCTGCACCCGCCTGCCACCTGAAGCGCCTGGATCACATCCTGGTCATCCACTTCCACCATCATCGCCCGGGAGCAAACCCTTCTGGGCTGGATCGTATAGGTCATATTCGTTTTCCTCTTTCCTGATTTTTCTTCTCCGGCACCGGGCCGCGGTCTATTCGCCGCCGCGCCCGCCGCCCCGTGAATTTGTCTGCCAGCTATCATACCACACTTTTTCGCCCACAGCAAGATGGTCCCCTGCCCGAACTCGGAAAACCGCCCGGCAGACACAGCCGGGCGGTCATCCTCTCCATTCAGTTTTTCCAAGCCGCTTTTCCGCTCTTCTGTTCCAAAGTCAGCCGGTCGGCGATCATGGCGATAAATTCGCTGTTGGTGGGCTTTCCCTTGGAATTGCTTACCGTGTAGCCAAAGTACTTTTGCAGCGTCTCCAGGTCGCCCCGGTCCCAGGCCACCTCGATGGCGTGGCGAATGGCCCGCTCCACCCGGGAGGGCGTGGTGGCATACCGCTTGGCCACCTCGGGATACAATATCTTCGTCACCGCGTTGATCACATCCATGTCCTGAATGGTGATCATAATGGCCTCCCGCAGATACTGATACCCCTTGATATGGGCAGGCACGCCGATCTCATGGATCACCGAGGTCACCATGGTTTTCAGCGTCGGCAGCGTCTCCTTGGGGGAGGCGAGAAACAGCCCCCGCATTTTGTCCAGCAGCGCCGCCGCCTCAAAGGGCTTGGGCAGGAAATAGGCCGCCCCCAGCTCCGATGCCTCGGCGAGCATCCGCTCGGAAACGAACCCGGAGACCAGGATCGTCATGGGTGCCTCCCCCTGTTTTTGAAGCTGGCGCAGAACGCTGATACCGTCCATGCCGGAGAGCATCACGTCCATCACCAAAAGATCCGGCCGTTTTTCATTTACTTTCTTTAAGATCTCATTCCCATCCCGCGCGATCTCTACGGAAAATTCTCCCGTCTTTTCCATCTCTTCCCGCAGCATGGCGCGGAATTCCTCACCGGCGTCAGCCAGCAGTACCGTCTTTCGCTGATCCATAAATACACTTCCCTTTTTCACGAATTTGCGACGGTTTCCAAGAGTTCAAGTCGCGTTTTATATAAAATAGCACGCTCTCCCAACTTTTTCAATGAATCCCACGCAAATTTTCAAACAATCGTTCGACAAAATTCACGGGACATCACACATTCCAGCACATTACGCCCTTTTCTCTTCGCTTCACACCGGATTTCCCGCAAAATCTGTCCTCCTTTTTCCTTTTTTGGTGCTTCTCCTTCTCTTTCGCCACAAGATGTGGTATGCTGTATCCACTGATAAAAAGGAGGACCACCATGGATCTGACCCGCCGATTACAAGCATATCGCCCCTGGAATGAGCAGGAGGCCCGGGATCGTGACGAGCTGCTCCGGCGATTGAACACCGGTGAGGAGCTGTACTCCCGCTCCAATCCCTCCGCCCATCTCACCGCCTCCGCCTGGGTAGTAAGCCCGGACCGCCGCCAGGTGCTGATGGCCTATCACGATCTCTATGACTCCTGGGCCTGGCTGGGCGGCCACGCCGATGGAGAGCGGGATCTGCTCTCCGTGGCCCTCCGGGAAGTGTGTGAGGAAAGCGGCCTGACCGACGTCCGCCCGGTCTCAAAGGAGATCTATTCTGTGGAGATCCTATCGGTGGACGGCCACGAAAAGCGCGGCCAGTACGTCTCTTCCCATCTCCACCTAAATGTCACCTATCTTCTGGAAGCAGACCCCGCCGCCCCTGTCCGGCCCATGCCGGGCGAAAACAGCCATGTGGGCTGGTTCACGCCGGAAGACGCTCTGGCCGCCTCCAGCGAGCCCTGGTTCCGGGAGCGGATCTACCAAAAGCTCATCGACAAGCTGGGATCCTGGCCGGAAGGACCCCATCTATAAAAAACATCCCCCGGGGCTTTGCCCCGGGGGGATGTTTTTTACGTCAGGCTGCCGTCGCCGCCCATCAGGCGGGTCATCTCCTTAATGCGCTCAATGGGAAACGGCGGCTCACACAGTGGCCGCATAGCGATGCTCATGAGCTTCATGGGATTGTCGTCCGCCGCCACCCGGTTGGAGCTGAGCGCTCCGCAGCGCTTGCAACGGTGAATGACGGCCCACTCGCCGCCCTTGCGGACCCAGACTGCCACCGGCTCCATGATGCCGCCGCAGTCGGCGGCCCGGTCTCCCGGCTCTATGTCCAGATGGAGACTGGCAAGGCAGTTGGGACAGTGATTGCGGTGGTCACTCCCGGCGCCCATGGGCGTCACCAGCCGTCCGCAGACCTTGCAGGTGAAGCTGTCGCCGCAGGCGTGGGTCTTGTAGTAGCCTTTTTCGTATTGCTTGCGTTTGTTTTCCCGATTCATGATGATTCCTCCTGAAGATCGTGTTCCGTCTTCCGGGAGGAACGGCGTGTGTTAAAATAGATTTGCCGGACCTCCCGGTCAGGCCACACGCTCCAGTGCCTGGATGTTGTGTCTCAAACAGTTACCTCGTTTTTTAATGTCGGCGGGTCCCGCCGCGCTTCTATCATAATCCAGCTCCCGCTGTTACGCAAGTCCTTTTTGCCCTTTTTCTCCGGCGGGGAGGCAAATTCCCTCGTGGCGCAGCAGCGCCGCCTTATTGGCAAGGCCCCCGCCGTACCCCGTCAGCGTGCCGCCGGCTCCCACCACTCTATGGCAGGGGATGATCACGCAGATGGGATTCCACCCCACCGCGCCGCCCACCGCCTGGGCCGACATTCTGGCTTTTCCCCGCTTTTCGGCGATGATCTTGGCGATCTCGCCGTAGGTCATGGTTTTTCCGAATGTGATCGTATTCATCACGTCGATCACATCGCTTCGGAACGGTGTCAGGCCGTTTATGCGATACGCGGGTATAAAATCCGGTGTTTTGCCCTCAAAATAAAGCGTCAGCCAGCGGGCCGTTTCCTGAAATACCGGCAGTTCCCGTTCCTCGCCCCGCTCCTCATGTTTCCCGGCGTCCCGGGAGCCTTCAAACCACAATCCGGTCAGATACGCCCCATCGCTGCTCATGATGAGATCAGAAAAATCCGCCGGGGTCCTGTAGATCGATCGATAGCGCATGACGCCCGCCTCCTTCCGCTTCACAGCCCCATGATACCACAAATGAGGCAAAGTGCCCACGATCTTTCCATTCTGGATAATGGTATTACCGCTCACGGGTGATCGTCATTAGGGGCAAAAATTTTCAGGCACAAAAAGAGCCATACACTCGAATACATGGCTGTTTATGTATATTACTTTTTATCACTCATTAAAGAAATACCCACGCAGGTAAGACCGATACCTAACATGACCATGCCGGACTTCACATCCAATTCATTGAGTATTGTCAGGACAGTCACGGCAATGCCCATTGCCATAGCAACTGCCTTCGGTACGATATCCATGATTTCAGATACTTTGCCTACAGGCACATCTGCCTCTTTTTTAATCTGCATCAATTCTTCAACAGATACTCCAAAAATCTCCGCAAGATTCGGAAGGGAGTTAATATCCGGACAAGACAAGTCGCGTTCCCATTTGGATACAGCTTTATCGGTAACACCCATTTTCTCTGCCAGTTCCAACTGAGTCATGCCGTGCTGTTTTCTCAGTTCTGCGATCATTGTTCCAAGTGTCTTTTTCATGATTTATATTTCCTTTCACTGCTTGGATTTCATGGTTTTACCATATTGCTGACCACAAAAATACTCAACCGACCTGTAGTTTAATGCTCTCTACCGTTAGTTTAGAGTAAGTTTAGTTGCTTTTTCATATCGTAGCATATAAAAATGAAAAATGACAGGAGAATTTCTTCCCCTGTCAAATGTTTTAATCCGCCGCATTCAGCATAGTTTCCATAGAAATTCCATATCCTTTTGTCGGGTCGCTCAGCAGCACATGGGTCACAGCGCCCACGATCTTGCCATTCTGTATAATGGGGCTGCCGCTCATGCCCTGGACAATGCCGCCGGTGGCGGCGATGAGGTCCGTATCCGTTACGGAGAGCACCATCTCCCGGCCATCCGCCGCACTGGGGAGGACCTTCAAAATTTCGATCTGATAGGGTCCCACCGTGTCCCCTGATACGTTCGCCAGGATCTCCGCCGGTCCCGTCTCCGGCTGCCCCACCGGCAGGGCTTCTCCCGCCGTCAGGGGGCAGTCCGCCGTCAGGGTACCGAAAATACCGCAGGCGGTGTTGGCGTACAGCGTGCCCAGATCCTGTGTCAGGTCAAAGTCTCCCCGCAGCTCTCCGGCGCTGCCGCTCTCCCCTTTTTTCACCGCCTTCACGGTGGAGGGCAGCACGGCGCCGCTGCCAAAGGGCATCAGCGCGGCGGTATCTCCATCGGTGATGCCGTGGCCCAGCGCGCCGAAGGTGCCGCTCTCCGGGTCATAATACGTCACCGTGCCGATCCCGGCCATGCTGTCCCGGATCCACGCGCCGATACAGCAGACGCCCTCCTCATTCCGCTCCGGCTCCACGGAGAGGGTCACCGGCTTTCCCTCCCGCTTTACGGAAAGCTCCGTTACCGCCGTGCCGTTTTCCTGCAAGAGGGACTGGAACTGCTCTGTGGAGGTGACGCTCTCTCCGCCGCAGCGCTCGATCACGTCCCCGATCCGCAGGCCGCAGGCCCGGGCGGGGGTGCCGCCCTCCGGCAGCTTGACCACCACCACGCCCCGGGCGTAGAGCTTCACGCCCACGGTGTGGCCCACCGGGATCAGGCTCCGTCCCTCCGTGCCGGCAGCCAGCGCCGTGGTGGCGCAAAGAGCCAGCGCCAGGACCAGCGCGGCGGCGTGCCGCAGTGGTCCTTTGGGAATGTCCTCATACAAAAATCATCACTCCTTTGCCGGCGGCGCCAGATCTCCCTTTCCTCTCCGCCGCTTCAGGAAAAAATATCCAATTCGCGCCGCCGCTTCTTGATACGCCCGAAAAGCGGCTGTGCTTTTCAGGCAGCGTTATCTTTTCCCTCCGTTCGCTCTCCACGCCCGACAAAAAGCGCCAGCTTCCCCAGCCAGATCCTGTCAATCCGGACGGCGTGGGCAAAAAAACGTGTCCGCAGGGAAATCCCTGCGGACACTGGTAAAAATCGGAAAGTATTTTAATCCCGGCGATTGAAAATTTTGAAAATATCATCAAAGGGATCGGGCTCCTGTTCCGCTTCCTTCTCCGGCTCCGGTGCCATGGGCGCAATGGGCGCAAAAGGCGCGGCCTTCGGCTGCTCCGCCTGCTCCTGGCCCTCCAGCTTCACGGTGGGCTTTACGAAGCTGCCGATCTTGGGCAGTTCCCCTGCCGGGGTCTTGTCAAAGCCGGTGGCAATGACGGTGACCCGGATCTCGTCGTCCATATTCTCGTCGAAGGTAGCGCCGAAAATGGTGAGCGCGTCGGGGTGGACGGCCTGCTGCACCAGAGAGGCGGCCTGCTCCACTTCCTCCAGGCCGATGTCCATGGAGCCGGTGACGTTGATGAGCACGCCCTTGGCCCCCTCGATAGAGGTCTCCAGCAGGGGGCTGGAGATGGCCATGCGGGCGGCTTCCTCGGCCTTGCCCTTGCCGGCGGCCCGGCCCACGCCCATGTGGGCCATACCGGCGTTTTTCATGATGGCCGTCACATCGGCAAAGTCCAGGTTGATAAAGCCGGTGTCCCGGATCAGGTCGGAAATAGACTGCACCGCCTGGCGCAGCACATCATCGGCGATCTCAAAGG